>DOIS01000124.1 GCA_003511785.1 Paracoccaceae bacterium | reverse complement strand
GCGTCGCATCGGTGATGCGACGGACATGCACGAGAAGTACAAGGAGACCTCGCTGGGTGGGCTCGCGGTGAACGTGCCGAACTGTTGAGGGGAGCGCTTTACTGGCACCGGGTGACGGACTCCGCAGATTTGCTGCGCAAATCCGCTCTGTCCGCACGCGTCGCATCGGTGATGCGACGTGATTGCCTTGTGAACCGCTTGCGCCTAGCGTGGCAGCATGTCACAGGACCGGCCCGTTCTGGGTATCCTCCTCATGTTCGGCTTCTGCGTCATGGCGCCCTTGGGCGATGCCGTGGCGAAAATCCTGGGCCAGACCATCCCGCTTGGCCAACTTCTGCTGGTGCGTTTCGCTGTGCAGGCGCTGGTGCTGGTGCCGCTCGTATGGGCCACGGGGCGGCTTTGGCGCATGACGCCGCGCCTGCTGCGGCTGATGGCGCTGCGCACGCTGCTGCATATCGTGGGGATCGGGGCGATGTTCACCGCGCTGCGCTTCCTGCCCCTGGCCGATGCCATCGCCATCGCCTTCGTCATGCCCTTCATCATGCTGATCCTCGGCCATTTCGTCCTGAAAGAAGAGGTCGGCGGGCGGCGTATCGCGGCCTGCGTGGTGGGCTTTGTCGGCACGTTGCTGGTGATCCAGCCCAGTTTCCGCGACGTGGGCTGGCCCGCGCTCTGGCCTCTGGCCGTGGCCATTACCTTCGCGCTCTTCATCCTGGTGACCCGCCAGATCGCACGCGAGACCGACCCGGTGGGGCTTCAGACAGTGAGCGGGGTGCTGGCCACGGTGCTCCTCGCGCCGCTGGTGCTGCTGGGCGAGATGACCGGCGCGCCGGTGCTCGACCCGGTGATGCCCGACGGGCGGGAGGCGGCGCTGCTGTTGGCCATCGGGCTCTTGGGCACGGTGGCGCATCTGCTGATGACCTGGTCGTTGCGCTTCGCCCCGGCGGCGACATTGGCGCCAATGCAATACCTGGAGATCCCTATCGCCACGCTGATCGGCTGGCTGATCTTCCACGACCTGCCCGACGGGCTGGCGGCCTTGGGCATCTGCATCACCGTGGCCGCCGGGCTCTACGTGGTGCTGCGCGAACGCGCGTTGGCGCGGCGCGCGGCGCGGATCAGCCCGGATGGAACCGCCGCGTGAGCGCCGCCAGTCGCGCCCGCGGCAGGATCGCCAGCAGGCCCGGCCCATCCATGTCCAGCGTGACCGGGCCCAGCGCCCGGTTCGAGGTGCCCACCCGTCCGTCGGGGGCAAGCGTCAGCCCGTCGATCGGCCATTCCAGGCCCGTCGAGCGCCCTGTGACCGGGCGCAGCGGGAAGAGCGAGACCACGTCTCCCGGCTCGCAGGGCAGCGAGAGGCGGCGCGGCAGGTGGCAGACGACCTCGCGCACACCCAGCAGCACACAGGGCCGGTCGGCCCGGCGTACCAGCGCGTTGAACGCCGCCAGCTGGTGGTCGATCCGCGCCCCCATGAACCCCACGCCCAGCACGACGGGCGCCCGGATCGAGCGCAACGCCTTGTCGAAATCGGTGCTGTCCTGTTCGCGAATGGGATGCAGCCGGTCCTCGGGAAGGCGTCCCCTTACCGCGCCCGGCAGGCTGTCGAAATCGCCGATCACCGCCTCGGGCACCAGCCCCGCCGAAAGCGCCGCCAGCGCGCCGCCATCCGCTGCCACCAGGCGCGGCGCCAGGGTTAACGCCAGCTCCAGATCGCCGGGGCCGATCTCGCCCCCGCCGATCAGGGTCACTGGCTCGGATGTGTCCACAATTGCGCGTTCCATCCGGCGATTAATGCCGGTTTCGGAAACAGATCACAATCTGGCCATGAAATGATACTGTGCGGGGCACAGATTCGAGCCGCTTTTGTCTCGCCCGGCGTGGTAGTGCTGCCAGCCATAAGTGAAATGAGGACGAGCACCCCATGGTTACCAGCAACAAGATACTGACCGTATCCTATGGCACGTTTTCCTGCACGCTCGAAGGGTTCGACGAGTCGTTCGAGACAATGAAGGCGATTGCCGAATATTTCCGCGACCTGGCCGCCGACGATCGGTATTTCGGTGCCGAACCGCCGCAGCCCGATGCCGAGATGTTGGCCCGGATCGCCCAGCGCGAGATCGAGCGCCGCGTCGAGGCGCGCCAGGAAGGAGCCGCGATCCATCTGCGCGCCGCCGCGCCGGCGCTGGCCGGATCCGTAGCAGCCGGGGCCGCGTCCGAGCCCGTGCAGGCGCCCCCCGAGGCCGCACCGCAAGCGGCGGACATGGAGAGCGCGACCCGCGCCGATACGACCGCCGGCAATCAAGCCGATGAGGCCGGGCAAACCCCCGATGCGCAAACATCTGCCGTCGATAAAGCCGAGGAAACGGCTCAGGACCGCGCGGAACAGGATCAAGCGGACCCGGCCGAAGCGATGCAGGAGACCCGGGCGCAACCCGAGCCTGATGCCCAGCCGGTCGAAGAGGGCAAACCCGTCGGCGAGGCCGCTCAACCTGGCGTAGACATCGGGACGCAAAGCGTGCCGGAGGCTGCCCCGGAGACCCTCGAAGACCGGAAGACCGCACCCGATACGGCGCCCGAGGCCGAGACAAAATCCGAAGCTGTGGTCGAGGCGGAGGCGACATTCGAACCGGAAGCGGAGCCCGAACCCGTTGCCGAGGCGGAGCGCGAACCCGCTGAAGAGGCGGAGCCCGAACTGCGCACCGAGCCCGGCGCGGCTGAGCTAGCGCCGATTCCCGAGGCCGAACCCGTCGATGAGATCGAGCCGGCGCAGGCCGACAGCATCGCCGCCAAACTCGCCCGCATCCGCGCGGTCGTGGCGCGGAAAGGCGCCGAGGACGAGGATTATGTCGAGGACCAGCACGCCGGCGGGTTCGTCGCCGCGCAGAGTGCCGACATCGAGGACGCGATGGAGGACACCGCCCGGGCCGAGGACATCGCCGCCGCGATGGCCGAGACCGCCGCGCTCGATACCGACGCGATGGAAACCGCGCTCGACGAGGCCCACCGCGACGCCGAGCCGGTCGCCGATGTCGAGGGCACGGATACTCTGTTTGCCGATCTCGACGCTGACGATCTCGACGAAGATCCCGACGGGGATCACGAGAACCTGCTGGCCGACACGGCGGCCGAGGCCCCTGCCCGCTCCCGCGCCCGCGTTCTGAAGGTCAAGCGCGCGGAGTTGGAACAGGCGCTGGCCAGCGGCATGATCGAAGAAGTCGAAGACGAGGACGAGGACGCGTCGGATGCAGAGACCCTGCTCTCGCCCGAGGACGAGGCGGACCTGCTGCGCGAATTGGCCGAGGTCGAGGCCGAGATCGAGGCCGGCGCCGTCCCTGCGGTCGAGACCGTCGCGCAACCTGTTGACGCAAGCGAACCGGTGACCCACGCACCCGACGCCGCAGAGCGCCCGGTGCTGGCCCCGCGCGTGGACGACGAGGGCGCGGATGTCTCGCGCCTGATGGAGGCGGCAAGCGACAAGCTGGACGACCCCGAGGCCGCCAGCACCCGCGAGACCTATTCGCACATGCGCGCCGCCGTGGCCGCCACCCGCGCCCGCATCGACGAGGGTCACGACCCCAAGGCCGAAGCGGGCGACAGCGCCTATCGCGCCGATCTGGCCGATGTGGTGCGCCCGCGCCGGCCCGAAGCCCAGGGCCGTTCCCGCCCGCGCCCCTCGGCACGGCCGGCCAGCCCGGTGGCCCCGCTCAAGCTGGTGGCCGAGCAGCGCATCGATACGCAGGGCGCGGACGCCGGTCCGGTCACCCCGCGCCGCGTGACCGCAGCACAAGACGACGACGCATCCGAAGAAGGCGGCTTTGCCCATTTCGCTCAGGAGCAGGGCGCACAATCCCTGCCCGACCTGCTGGAGGCGGCCGCGGCCTACCTGTCTTTCATCGAAGGTCAGGAGCAGTTCTCGCGTCCGCAGCTGATGAACAAGGTGCGTTCACTCAAGCAGGATGAGTTCAACCGAGAAGAAAGCTTGCGCTCGTTCGGCCAGCTTCTGCG
>DOIS01000167.1 GCA_003511785.1 Paracoccaceae bacterium | reverse complement strand
AGAGCCGACTTTTTCAGCAGCCTGCTAATTTGCGGGGGGATTACCCCGAGCGCCTGAACGCCTCGCATTCTATGCTTATTGTCGCCAGCGAGTTAGACGCGGCGTCGCGCAGGATCGTTGAATATCTCTCCGAGGAGCACGGGCTGGCGATCAACACGGCCTTCTTCAACGTTTTCGAGGCCGATGGCCGCGAATGGCTGACGACTGATTTCCTGCTCGATCAAGACGAGGTGGAAGAACGGTCAGAACGTAAAGTCCGCGCTCCTTGGTCAGGCTACTATTTTGTGAATGCGGGGCTGGGCGAGCATCGTTCGTGGGAGGACATGAAGCGCTATGGCTTCATCTGTGCAGGTGGCGGCGAGTTCTATTCCAAACGCTTGCAACAGCTCAGCGTCGGCGACGAGGTTTTCGTTTACGACAAGGGCAATGGGTATATCGGCTACGGCGTGGTGACGAGCGAGGTTGTGCCAGCCGCCGAGTTCGTGACCCCGGATGGCCCGCTGTTTGATCAGCCTCTTGCGGAGCCACGGATGAAGCGGCCCGGAGCCGCGCCGGAGGAAGCTGAGCATGTGGTGGGTATCGACTGGCGCAAGACTGTGGACCCGAGCCACGCCAAGCGTTTTAAAGGCGCGTTCGCAAACCAGAACATCGTCTGCAAATTGCGCGATGAAGCAACCGTCGATTTCTTGATTGCCGAGTTCGATGTCGAACAGGGGGCATGAATTCTGGACCCGGTAGGGGAAGCCGAAAGTAACGGACCCGCTACGCGCACGAAAATGGTGGGGAAAACTTGGCGGGGAATGGCGGCCATAGGGCGCACAAGGCTCTGTCAGGGCGTTTGCGGCAGATTTCCACCCCAACCTACCAAGAATTTCCAGACGCGCTGTAGAGGCAGCTCAGGGCATTTTCACTGTTTGGTCAGATTTGGCGGTGGTTCAAGAGCACATGAAGCAAGTATCCGATGCGCCACGTCGCTGCGTCACGCCCCACGCAAATCAGCTTCAACTGCCTACTATCTGCCTACTAACGCCAAACACCCCCTGAGCCACCTCACTGAGGTGTCTCGTAAATCTCTGATCTACTTGGGGATTTTGGCTCCGGCGGTAGGGATCGAACCTACGACCAATTGATTAACAGTCAACTGCTCTACCGCTGAGCTACGCCGGAACGGTTTGGGCGATATAGCAATGGGCTCGGAGGGCGTCCAGAGGGTTTTCCGGAAAAATTTGGAAAATTTTCACACCCCCTGGACCACCTCGAACCGGGCTCCGACGGCCAGGTCGGGGAGGGCCCGGACGCGGCCGCGTTGGTGCAGATCGACCAGGTGGGCGAAGACGTTGCGCGCGGCGGCCGGCAGCAGGGCGGGGGGCGTGTCGGTGTAGATTCGGGCGGCCAGGTCCCGGGCGTCGGCCGGGGCCCGGGAAAGGGTCTCGAGGATCTGCGCCTCGCGCCCCTCGCGATGCGCGATCAGCCAGTCGAGCCGCGCCGCCGGATCGGTCACCGGCGCGCCGTGGCCGGGGTGGAACACCCGCCAGTCACGCGCCCGCAGCCGTCGGCAGGAGGCCATGAAATCGGTCAGGTCGCCATCGGGCGGAGAGACCAGGGAACTGGCCCAGCCCATGACGTGATCGGCGGTGAAACAGGCGTCGCCCCAGGCCAGCGCGATATGATTGCCCAGGTGACCCGGCGTATGGACCACCTCGAGCGTCCAGCCGTCCCCGGCGATCTCCTCGCCATCGCGCAGGGTCCGGTCGGGGCGGAACGCGGCGTCGATACCCTCGCCGCCGCCGGCCAGGCCCTGCTCGGCCAGCCGCGCCATCACCGCGCTGCGCCCGGCCTCCGCCCCGCCGAAGGCCAGCACCGGCGCGCCGGTGCGCTCGGCCAGCGGGCGGGTCAGCGGCGAGTGGTCCACATGGGCATGCGTGACCACGATATGGGTGATGCGCTGGCCTGGCCCGACCGCGTCTAGGATCGCGGCCAGGTGGCTGTCGTCGGCCGGGCCGGGGTCGATCACCGCGAGCCCGCGCGTGCCCAGCAGGTAGGTGTTGGTGCCGCGAAAGGTCATCGGCGAGGGGTTGGGCGCCAGGATGCGGCGCAGACCGGGCTCCAGCGTCATCGTCTGGCCGGCGGGCGGGTCGAACTCCTCGGGCGGGGTGGTCATGGCGCGCGTCTCTCCCATTGGCTGCCCGCGATGCGGGCTGCGGGGCCGTGCGCCGCGAAACGGATTTCGCGATTCCGCCGGCCTGCATTCCGCACTAGGCTTAGCGCATGTCGTTTCACTGGCTCAAACAGTATATGCCGCGCAGCCTGTTCGTCCGGGCCGCGCTTATCATGGTGCTGCCGATCGTGGTGATCCAGCTCGTGGTCTCGGTGGTCTTCATCGGCCGCCATCTCGAGGACGTGACCACCCAGATGACCCTGACCATGGTGCGCGAACTGGCGATGGTGCGCGCCCAGGTCGACGGGGCGCAGAGCCAGGCCGAGGCGCTGGCCCGCGCCGCCCCGCTGCTCGAGCCGCTCCAGATCGAGCTGCGCTTCGTCGCGCCGGGGGCGCTGCCCGAGGATGACGTGAGCCGTTGGTACGACTTCACCGCACCGACCGTGGCGCGGGTGTTTCGCCTGACCCTGCCGGGGGTGCGCAGCGTGGTCTTTCCCGACAGCCGCGACATGCAGCTCTATCTCGACACCGAATTCGGCACGGCGGAGTTCAGCTTCAACCGCCGCCGGGTCAGCGCCGCCGCACCCCATCAGCTGATCGTCACCATGCTGGGGTTCGGCCTTCTGATGACGGTGATCGCCTTTCTCTACATGCGCAACCAGCTCAGGCCGATCCGCCGGTTGGCGCAGGCGGCCGAGGCCTTCGGGCGCGGCCGTAGCGTGCCCTACACGCCCCGCGGCGCGACCGAGGTGCGCATCGCGGGCAGCGCCTTTCTCGACATGCGCGCCCGGATCGAACGCTATATCGAGCAGCGCACACTGATGCTGTCGGGGGTGAGCCACGACCTGCGCACCCCTCTCACGCGGATGAAACTGGAACTGGCCCTGCTGGACGAGGCCGACGCCGCGCCGCTGCGCCGCGACGTCGACGAGATGCAGGCGCTGCTGGACGCGTTCCTGGATTTCGCGCGGGGCGAGGCCGGGGGCGAGGTCGAGAGCTGCGACCCGGTCGCTCTGGCGCAGGCCGTGATCGCGGATGCGCAGCGCGCCGGCGCCCCGGTCCGGCTGGTGGCGACCGAGGGGGCGGGCGCGGTGGACCTGCGGCCGCTGGCGATCCGGCGCGCGTTGGAGAACCTGATTGCGAACGCGGTGCGCTATGGCAGCCGGGCCGAGCTGTCGGTGACGCTGACCGACCGGGCGCTGCGATTCCGGGTCGAGGATGACGGCCCCGGCATCCCGCCCGACCTGCGCGCCGAGGCGATCAAGCCCTTCGCGCGGCTCGATCCGGCGCGCAACCAGGACTGCGGCAGCGGCGTCGGGCTGGGCCTGGCCATCGTCAACGACATCGCCCGGGCGCATGGCGGGACGCTGCGGCTGGGGGTGAGCGAGGGGTTGGGCGGGCTGTGCGCCGACATCGTGATCGCGCGCTAGCGGCGGGGGTGCGGTCTCGGTCGCGCCTCCGGGCACGGAGGAAGCCCGACCGTATCGGACCCCGGTCAAACGAAAACGCCACGACCGGGGGGCCGTGGCGCGTGTTGCTTCAACCGTTTTGGGGGCGTCAGCCGTTGCCGCCGCCCGCGCGCTGGCCGCCACCGGCCTGGGCGGGCTGCTGGCCCTGGGGCTTGCCGCCCGGGCCGCCACCCTGGGCTGCCTGACCGCCGCCCTGGCCGCCGCGCCCGGGGTTGAGCGGGTCGTCCTGGCGCTGCACCGAGCCCTCGAAATGGGCGCCGCTCTCGATCGCGATGGTCTTGTGGACGATGTCGCCCTCGACCCGCGCGGTGGACGTCAGGCGCACCTTCAGACCGCGCACCCGGCCCACGATGCGGCCGTTGATGACCACGTCATCGGCGATCACCTCGCCCTTGATCGTGGCGCTTCCGCCGATGGTCAGCAGATGCGCGCGGATGTCGCCCTCGACCGTGCCCTCGACCTGGATGTCGCCGGTGGTCTTGATGTTGCCGGTGATGTGCAGATCGGCCGACAGCATCGAGGCGGGCGGCTTGGCCTTGGGCGCGCTGGCCTTGAAATCGCTCTTTTCCGGGGCCGGCGGGGCACTGCTCGGGGCGGATTGGGGCGGCTCGGCGGCCTTGGGGCCGGGCTCGTTGATCTTGCTCTTAGAAAACATCTCTCGCAGCCTTGATATAGGTCATGGGGTTAACCGGTTTGCCGTTCACGTGGACCTCGTAGTGCAGGTGGGTGCCGGTGGACCGTCCGGTGCTACCCATATCAGCAATGTGCTGACCGCGCGAGACCCTTTGGCCCTTCTTCACGCGAATACGCGTGTTGTGGGCATAGTAGGTTTCGATGCCGAAATCGTGCTGGATCTTGACCAGCCGGCCAAAGCCCGAGGACCAGCCGGCATGGGTCACCACGCCGTCGGCAGTGGCGAAGATGTCGGTGCCGTGGGGGCCCGCGAAATCGCTGCCGTTATGCATCCGGCGCCCGCCGGTCTTGGGGTCGCGGCGCCAGCCGAAGCCGCTGGTATAGCGCACCGCCGCCTTGACCGGGCTGGCGAAGGGCGCGCGCTCGGCGGCCAGGCGATAGAGGTTGAGCCGGTCCATCTGGCCCAGCAGCCGGTTGGCGCGCGCCTCCTCGGGGCTGAGCTCCTCCTCGCCCATGGTGGAAAAGCTCAGCGGCGTGAGCGGGCCGCCCTGGCCGCTATAGCCGCGCCGCACCTGCTCGATGATGCGGTCGGTGGGCAGGCCCGCGCTGCGGAACATCTTGTCCAGCGGTTCGATCGAGATTGCCACCGCCTCTTCCAACTGGCGGAAGATCTGGTCGTTCTGCTCGCGCATCAGGCGGATTTCCATCTCCAGCTCGTCGCGCTGGGTCAATGCCAGCATGGCGTCGTTCATCACCATGTCGCGCTCGGCGGCGGTCTCGGCCAGCGCCTCGGCCATGAGCCCCATCTGCACCGGCACGCTGGCGGCGATGGCCCGGTCCGAGCCCTGCGTCTCGGCGCGCATCTCGGCCAGGGCCAGGCGGGCCTCCTCGCGCTCGCGCATTGTCTGGCGCAGGGTGGCCTGAATCACCTCGATGCCCGTCTCCAGCTCCCGCCGCCGGGTCTCGGAGGCCAGCAGTTCCGACTGCATGGCCGAGATCTGCTCAAGCGCCGCGTTGAACCGGTCCTGCGCGGCCAGCGCCTCCTCGGCGCGGGCGTCGCGCTCGCGCGCCATGGCGTTCAGCCGCTCCTGATAGGTCTGCTGGTCGCGCTTGGCCTGATCGCGGAAATTACCCGAGCCGATGCTGTCCATCAGGATCACCGCCGTCGCCACGATGGCCCAGGCCACGATCACCGTGGCCCCGGCATAGGCGAAAAGCTGGGTCGCGGGTTTCAGCCGGATGAACCGGGTGTCGGTGTCGGATTTGAGGAACACCCGCCGTTCGGGAAAGTGGCGTTCCAGAAAAGCATGAGTCCTGATTGCCAGACGTGAGCGCACGCGCCGTTCCTTGTCCCATCCCAACCGCGGGCCGTGCCGTCCGTCCCGGCGCGGCCCTTGGGGCGGGGTCATACCGAGCGCACGGGTTTTGCGCAAGTTGGTTGACCGGCGGTCGGCGGATTCGCCGCGCAGGTGGGGTGTTCCGGCGGGATTTCGCCGATCTGAAAAGGGGTTGGCCGGTTCTCGGGCGCTGATCCGGGCGTGCCCGGTTTTCGGGCGCCCGCGCGCGGCTCAGCCGCCCGGCGGGGCCATGTCCTCCGACAGGGGCCAGTAGAAATCCGGCGGCAGGCCGGCTTCGGCGCGCTTTTCCTCGTTGAAAGGGGACTTGAGGGGGCCATGAAAATAGCGCTGCACCAGGGCGTGAAAGGCATCCTTCGGGTCGGTGTTTTCGCGCCCGCAGAGAAAGTGGAACCATTTCGAGCCATAGGCCACATGCCCGACCTCCTCGGCATAGATCGTCTCGAGCGCGGCGACGGCGTCTTTCAGCCCGGCCTTGCTGAACACGTCGATCATGCCGGGCGTCACGTCCAGCCCGCGCGCCTCGAGGACCATGGGCACCACAGCCAGCCGTCCCATCAGGTCCGTTGATGTATCCTCGGCGGCGCGCCCCATTCCGGCATGGGCGGGCCGGGCGCAGGGGCGGGGACGCCTCGCCCACCTCGATCGGCTCGGCCTCGCCCTTGCGGGCGGCGACCCAGCGCGCGGCCATCTTGCGCGACAGCGCGGTCTTTTCGTGCCCGTCGGCGGTTTCCAGCACCGCGCAGGCCATTTCGGTCAGGGTCTCGGGCATGGGTATCCTTTCCGCCCGGCCCATCGCGCGGGCCGGGCGGCGCTGTCAAGAGCGCGCGACGCTCAGAGCGCGCGCACCGCCTCCAGCACCTCGGCCACATGGCCATCGACCTTGACCTTGCGCCAGACCCGCGCGATCCGCCCTTCGGCGTCGATCAGGAAGGTGGACCGCTCGATTCCCATGGATTTGCGGCCATACATGTTCTTCTCGACCCAGACGCCGTAGTCCTCGCAGACCGAGCCTTCGGCATCGGACAAGAGCGGCACGGTCAGCTCGTACTTGGCCACGAACTTGTCATGCTTGGCGACGGTGTCCTTCGAGATGCCGAAGACCTGCGCACCGGCATCGGCGAACTCCTGCAAATGCTGGGAAAAGCCGATGGATTCCTTGGTGCAGCCCGGCGTATCATCGCGGGGATAGAAGAACAGCACGACCGGCGCGCCGCGCAGATCGGACAGGCTGACCTCGCCGCCGCCATCGCGCGGCAGGGTGAAATCCGGGGCGGTGTCGGTCGCGGCGGGGGTGGTGTCGGACATGGTCTCTCCTTGACGCTCGGGGATGGGTGGCGCGGAGTATAGGCCGGGTGCGGCGGGATTAACAGGCTGCTGAAAAA
>DOIS01000239.1 GCA_003511785.1 Paracoccaceae bacterium | reverse complement strand
CGAACCTTCGACCGCCTGGCAACCGGTCGTCGTATTTCTCGGAGACGGCCCCCGGTAGCGCGGGGGACTTCTGACCCGGATCAGGGTGCGGGGGGAACCCCGTCCATGACTTCCGTTTTGGCGGCGCCGCCATTTGACCGACCGGCCCCCATGCACATCACCGGCACCGAGAGCCGCCCCGGAGAGGCTCCGCGGCGGCTCTCGGTGCTGGCTCAGAGCGGCATCCCCGAGAGCTTGGCCACCCGCTCCGGCAGCTTGCGCGCCCCGAATTTCTGCAAGAGCCGCGCGCGATGCGCCTCGACCGTGCGATAGCTCAGCCCCAGCTCGGCGCCGATCTCCTTGGCCGAGAACCCGCGCGTGGTCAGGATCGCCACGTCGCGTTCGCGTGCCGTGAGCGCGACCAGCGGGCGGTCCTCGGAGATGTCGGCGAAGGACCAGATCCCGTGCCGGAACGGATCGCCGGGGGTCAGCGACCGGCCCCGGACCCGGCACCAGAACAGCCCGCCATCGGCCTGGCGCATGATCCGCTCGTCGGCATAGCTGCCGGTGTCGCGCATCACCGCGAGCCCGCGCGCGCCGATGCGCTCGAACTCCTCGGCGCTGGGATAGAGATGCAGGATCGGACGCCCGCCATAGCTGTCGGCCGTGCCGCCGAAGATCGCCGCGAAGGCGCGGTTGCAGCGCCGGATCACCCGGTTCTCCAACTCGGCCAGCCCGATGGGTGCATGCTCAAACGCGGGATCGCTCATGCCGGGCAGCTTGGCGGGTATTTCTACGGAATTGAAGGGGGCGCGGGCGGGGCGCTAGACTGGGCCGAGATTTTGGGGAGGACGGTCATGGTCTGTATCACCGGCTGGGGACACACGAAATTCGGCAAACTCACCGACCAGGGGCTCGAGGATCTGATCGTGTCGGCGGGGCGCGAGGCCCTGGCTGACGCGGGCATCGACGGCGCGGCGGTGGACGGCATCTGGCTGGGCCATTTCAACGGCGGCATGGTGCCCGACGGGTTCCCGTCCTCGCTGGCCATGGGGATCGACGAGGGGTTGCGCTTCAAGCCCGCCACGCGGCTCGAGAACGCCTGCGCCAGCGGCTCGGCCGCGGTCTTCGCCGCGCGTCAGGCCATCCTCGCGGGCGAGGCCAGGGTCGCGCTGGTGATCGGGGTCGAGAAGATGACCCATCTTCCGGGCGCCGAGGTGACCGCCGCCCTGGGCCACGCCGCCTACCAGGCCGAGGAGGCGGGTCTGTCCTTTCCCGGCGTCTTCGCGCAGTTAGCCCAGGCCTATTTCGACCGCTACGACGACCAGTCCCGGGCGCTGGCGCGGATCGCGGCCAAGAATCACGGCAACTCGGTCAACAACCCGCTGGCGCAGTTGCAGAAACCCATGGGCGAGGCGTTCTGCGCCGAGGTCTCGGACCGCAACCCGGTGATCGCCGCGCCGCTGAAAAAGACCGATTGCTCGCTGGTCTCGGACGGGGCGGCGGCGCTGGAGCTGGTGGCCGACGACGCGGTGGGCGATTTCGCCAAGGCGGCACGGCTGCGCGGCGTCGCACAGGTCAACGACATCCTGCCGATGTCGCGGCGCGACCTGCTGGCCTTCGAGGGGCCGCGCCGGGCGATTCACGCGGCCTATGACCGGGCCGGCATCAGCGTGGGCGACCTGGACGTGGCCGAGGTGCATGACTGTTTCACCATCGCCGAGCTCTTGATCTACGAGGCGATGGGGCTGGCCGCCCATGGCCATGCCGCCGATCTGCTGGAGGGCGGCGTGGTCCATGCCGGCGGGCGGCTGCCGGTGAACCTGTCGGGCGGGCTCAAGGCCAAGGGCCACCCGGTGGGCGCCACCGGCGTGTCGATGCACACGTTGATCGCCCGCCAGGTGCTGGGCCAGGCCGGTGCGATGCAGCACAAGGGCGCCGAGCTGGGGCTGGTGTTCAACATGGGCGGGTCGGGCGTGGCCAATTACGCCAGCGTGATCGAGGGGGTGAAGGCGTGAATCTCGGGCTCTGGCTGGCGCGGCAGGCGCAGGTGGCGGGCGGGCGGCCCGCGCTGTTCTCGGGCCGCGAGCAGGTGGCCGATTACGCGGGCTTCCATGACGGGGCGGCGCGCGTGGCGGGCTGGCTGGGCGCGCGCGGGATCGAACCGGGCGACCGGGTGGCGCTGTTTCTCAAGAACTGCCCGGATTACCTGATCGCGCTCTACGGCATCTGGTATGCCGGCGGCGTCGCGGTGCCGATCAACGCCAAGCTGCACGGGCGCGAGGCCGCCTTCATCCTCGACAATGCCGGGGCGAGCCTGGCCATCACCTCGCCCGGGCTGACCGAGGCACAGGCCGAGGCGGACGCGGCCTGCCCGCTGCTGGACATCACCGGGCCGGATTATGCCGCCGCCCGCGCGAGTGCGCCGGTGGCCGGGCCCGCGCCGCGCGCGCGACGACCTGGCCTGGCTGTTCTATACCTCCGGCACCACCGGCCGGCCCAAGGGGGTGCGGATCACCCACCGGATGCTGGTCACCATGTCGCTGGCCTATCTCGCGGACGTGGACGAGGTCACGCCCGAGGATGCCGCGCTCTATGCCGCGCCGATGAGCCACGGGGCGGGGATCTACAACATGGTGCATGTGCTGAAGGGCGCGCGCCATGTCTGCCCGGTCTCGGGCGGGTTCGATCCGGCCGAGATCTTCGCGCTCTCGCGTCATCACGGCCGGGCCCACATGTTCGCGGCCCCCACCATGGTCAAACGGCTGACCGATGCGGCCCGCGCCATGGGCGAACGCGGCGAGGGGCTGCGCACGGTGGTCTATGGCGGCGGGCCGATGTACCTGGCCGACATCACCGAGGCCGTCGCGCATTTCGGCCCGGTCTTCGTGCAGATCTACGGCCAGGGCGAATGCCCCATGGGGATCACCGCGCTCTCGCGCGCCGAGGTGGCCGACCGCGACCATTCCGACTGGCGCGCGCGGCTGGCGAGCGTGGGCCGCGCCCAGGCGCCGGTCGAGGTGGCCATCGGCGATGCGCAGGGCCGCCCGCTGCCGCCGGGCGAGACCGGCGAGATCATGGTGCGCGGCGACGTGGTGATGCCGGGCTACTGGCGCAACCCGGAGGCCACGGACAAGACCCTCGCGGGTGGCTGGCTGATGACCGGCGACATGGGGTTCATGGACGCGCAGGGCTACGTGACGCTACAGGACCGTTCCAAGGACATGATCATCACCGGCGGCTCGAACGTCTATCCGCGCGAGGTCGAGGAGGTGCTGCTCACCCACCCCGATGTGTCCGAGGTCTCGGTGATCGGCCGCCCGCATCCCGACTGGGGCGAGGAGGTCGTGGCCTGCGTGGTGGGCCGCGCCGACGCCGAGACGCTGGACGCGCTCTGCATCGCCAACATCGCGCGGTTCAAGCGGCCCAAGCGCTACGTGTTCCTGGGCGAGTTGCCGAAGAACAGCTATGGCAAGGTGCTCAAGACCGCGCTGCGCGAGATGCTCGAGGAGGAAGAGGCATGACGGATCTGAGCGGAAAGACCGCCCTGGTGACGGGGTCGGTGCAGGGGATCGGCCTGGCCATCGCGCGGGCGCTGGCGGGGGCCGGCGCGCGCATCGCGGTGCACGGGATCGCGGGCGACGCGCAGATCGACGAGGCCTGCGAGATGCTGCACGAGGCGGGCGCGCCGCAGGCCGAGTTCTTCTCGGGCGATCTGCGCAATCCCGAGCGCGTGGGTGAGATGATGGCGGCGGTGGCGGCCTGGGGTGGGGCGGATATCTTGGTCAACAACGCCGGGATCCAGCATACCGCGCCGCTCTCCGAGATGCCGCGCGAGACCTGGGACCGGATCCTCGCCGTGAACCTCTCGGCCGCGTTCCAGACCATGCAGGCGGCGCTGCCCGGCATGGCCGAGCGTGGCTATGGGCGGGTGGTCAACATCGCCAGCGTACACGGGCTGGTCGCCTCGAAGGACAAGGCGCCCTACGTGGCGGCCAAGCACGGGCTGGTGGGTCTTTCCAAGGTGGCCGCGCTGGAATACGCCGCCGCCGGGACGAAGGCGCAGGGCGGGGTGACGGTCAACTGCATCTGCCCCGGCTGGACCGAGACGGCGATCATCGCCCCCCAGGTCGAGGCGCGCGCCGCGCAGTTCGGCGGCGATCGTGACAAGGGCATCGCCGACCTCTTGGGCGAGAAACAGCCCTCGCGCCGCACCTCGGACCCCTCGGAGATCGGCGCGCTGGCGCTGTGGCTCTGCGACCCGGTGGCCCATAACGTGACCGGCACGGCGATCCCGGTGGACGGCGGCTGGACCGCGCAATAAGCGGCGCCCCGGCCCCTGCTTCTTCTCTTTTTCAAATATCTCCGGGGGAGGCCCGGCACGGGCCGGGGGCGGCGCCCCCAGTAAGGAAGGCCGACCCAGGCGGGCCGGCCTCAAGTTGGTCGAACCCGGGCCAGCGCCCGGACCGACGGGGAGATTTCGTCAAATTGCCAGGTATTCCTCGCGCAGTTCCTTGTTCTCGAGCACCTCGGCCGCCGAGCCGTCGAACACGATCGAGCCGGTGTCGAGGATCACCGCGCGGTCGGCCAGTTCCAGCGCGCGCACCGCGTTCTGCTCGACGATGACCGTGGTCATGCCCTGTTCCTTGATGTGGATGAGCGTCTTCTCGATCTCGTCCACGATCACCGGGGCCAGGCCCTCGTAAGGCTCGTCCAACAGTAGCACCTTGATGTCGCGCGCCAGCGCGCGGGCGATGGCCAGCATCTGCTGCTCGCCGCCCGA
>DOIS01000115.1 GCA_003511785.1 Paracoccaceae bacterium | reverse complement strand
GTGGCGGTCTCGGCTCAGAGGTCTTCGGTGATCGGGACGGCGCTGGCATCATTGCGCTCCAGATAGGCGGGGCTGCGCATCAGCGCCAGCATATCCGTCAGCGGCGCGGCGTTGGTCAGAGGCTCGCGCAGGGTGCCGCCGTGCTGGAAGCGCATGTTCCCGGCGAGCGTGAACGGCCCGGATTCGGCGTCGATGGCCGCCTGTGCGTCATCCTCGGTGACATAGTCGAACCGCTCCAGCCGGTCGGTATAGCGGCCCAGGAACAGGTGCGGGCGTGCCGCGCGGCGCGCGATCAGCACCGGCCGGCCGGTGGCGCGGGCGCCGTGGAAGCCCAGAAGCGCGAAGGCCGGCAGCCCGATCACCGGCACGCCCAGCGCAAAGCCCAGCGCATTGGCGAAGGCCGCCGCCGTGCGCGTGGCGCCCAGGCCGCCGGGGCCGATATCGACGCCGATCCGGTCCAGATCGCCCAGCCGCAGCCCGGTCTCGGCCAGCCCCTTGCGCAGCGCGCCGTCTATGTCGCGCGCCTGCGCCAGCGCGGTATCGCCCGAGCTGTCGAAGATCACCCGGTCCCCGGCGCCGATGCCCAGCGCCAGCACGCCGCCCGAGCTTTGCAGCATGAGAACATGGCTCATCGCAGCGCCTCCAGCACCGGCGCCCAGCGCGGGGCCTCGGCGCTCAGCGTGATCTCGCGGGCGCTTTCCCCCTCCGCGCCGAAGGCGAAGTGCAGGCGCAGGGGCGCGTCGATCATCCCCTCGACCCGCGTGCCCCATTCGATCACGCAGATCGCGCGGTCGAGGTAGTCCTCGAGTCCCAGGTGATAGAATTCGCGCGCGTCCTTCAGGCGATAGGCGTCCACATGCAGGATCTCGGGCCCCGGCGTCTCGTAGATGTTGGCGATGGTATAGGTCGGGCTGGTCACGCTGTCCCGGCTGCCCAGGGCAGCGGCCAGGGCGCGCACGAAGGCCGTCTTGCCGGCAGCCAGCGCGCCGTCCAGCAGCAACGCGTCGCCGGGCGCCAAGTGCGGCGCCAGCGCGCGGGCAAGGGCTGCGGTGCCAGTCTCATCCGCGACCGCGCGCGTCAGGCTGCGTGTCCCCGTCTGTTCCATGCCCCAGTGTCCCCGTTTCCGATCCGCGCTCACATAAGCCGCGCGCGCACGAAAGAAAAGAACCGCCGCGCCGGTTTCGCGCGGGCTCTGGCCAAGCGGGCCGTCATCCCTATGATCCCGCCCGAGGCCACGCGGAGGAGATACACCACCATGACCAACCCGCTATACGACCGGTTCTTCGGCATCCATGACGGCGCGCAGACCCCGTTCCTGATCCTGCCCGACGGGGGCGAGATCACCCATGACGCGTTCCTGCGCATGGCCGCGCGCTTCGCCCACGGCTTGCGGGCCTGCGGGGTGGCGCCCGGCGACCGGGTGGCGGTGCAGGTGGCCAAATCGCCCGAGGCGCTGGCGCTCTATGCCGCCTGTGCGCAGTCGGGGGCGATCTTCCTGCCGCTCAACACCGCCTATACCGTCGCCGAGCTGGCCTATTTCGTGGAGAACAGCGAAGCGCGGCTGCTGCTGGTCGATCCCGACCGCGCGGAGGACTGCCGCCAGATGGCCCGCGCCGCCGGCGCCCGGCTGGAGACGCTGGACGCCCGGGGCGCGGGCAGCTTCGCGCGGATCGCCGCGGAGCAGCCCGAGCGGTTCGAGACCGTGCCGCGCAAGGGCAGTGACCTGGCCGCCTTCCTCTATACCTCGGGGACCACGGGGCGGTCGAAGGGCGCGATGCTGAGCCAGGACAACCTGATCTCGAACGCGCTGGTGCTGCGCGATCTGTGGCGGTTCACCGACCGCGACGTGCTGCTGCATGCGCTGCCGGTGTTCCACACCCACGGGCTGTTCGTGGCGACCAACGTGATGCTGGCCGCCGGCGGCGCGATGATCTTCCTGCCGGGCTTCGACCTGGACCGGGTGATCGAAATGCTGCCGCGGGCCACCTCGATGATGGGGGTGCCCACCTTCTATACCCGCCTGCTGGACGATCCCCGCTTCACCCGCGATCTCGCCGGGCACATGCGGCTTTTCATTTCGGGCAGCGCGCCGCTCCTGGCCGAGACCCACCGCGCTTTCGAGGACCGGACCGGGCACCGGATACTGGAACGCTATGGCATGACCGAGACCAACATGACCACGTCGAACCCCTATGATGGCGCGCGCATCGCCGGCACCGTGGGCCAGCCGCTGCCAGGGGTCGAGCTGAAGATCACCGACCCCGAGACCGGCGCGCCCCTGACCGCGGGCGAGACGGGCATGATCGAGGTACGCGGCCCCAACGTGTTCCAGGGCTATTGGAAGATGCCGGAAAAGACCGCCGAGGAATTGCGCGAAGACGGTTTCTTCATCACCGGGGATCTGGGGCAACAGGATGCCGAGGGCTATGTCACCATTGTGGGCCGGGCCAAGGATCTCATCATCACCGGCGGCTACAACGTCTATCCCAAGGAGGTGGAGCTCGTGCTGGACGAACAGCCCGGCGTTCTGGAAAGCGCGGTGATCGGCGTGCCGCATCCCGATTTCGGCGAGGCCGTTCTGGGCGTGCTGGTGGCCCGACCCGGCGCGGCCCTCGACACCGAGGCCATCGCCGCGGCGCTGGGCGACAGCCTGGCCGGGTTCAAGCAGCCCAAGGCCTTGGTCTTGGTGGACGCGCTGCCGCGCAACACAATGGGCAAGGTGCAGAAGGCCGCGCTGCGCGAGACCTACGCCGATACGTTCGAAAGCCGGTGACCCCGCCCGGGCTTCCTCTTGCGAAAAATACT
>DOIS01000169.1 GCA_003511785.1 Paracoccaceae bacterium | reverse complement strand
TCCAGCGCCTCGCGCGCGCTCATCGCGTCCGCACCGCGCGCGACCCGTTGTAGCAGCATCGCCTGGCGGGCCTCGGCCGCGAGATTGCCCGCGTCGTTGCTGGCCGAGCCATCCACGCCCAGCCCGACCGGGACGCCCGCATCCCGCATCGCCCGCACCGGCGCGATGCCGCTACCCAGCCGGCAGTTCGAGCAGGGACAATGCGCCACCCCCGTTTGGGTCCTGGCGAAGAGGTCGATCTCGGCGCGCTCGAGCTTGACGCAATGGGCGTGCCACACGTCCGACCCGGTCCAACCCAGATCCTCGGCATACTGCCCCGGGCGGCAGCCGAAGGTTTCCAGCGAATACGCCACGTCCTCGTCGTTCTCGGCCAGATGCGTGTGCAGCATCACCCCCTTGTCGCGCGCCAGCAACGCCGCCTCGCGCATCAGGTCGCGGCTGACCGAGAAGGGCGAACAGGGCGCGATTCCGACCCGGCACATGGCCCCCTCGCGCGGGTCGTGAAAAGCGTCCACCACCCGGATGCAATCCTCGAGAATCGCGGCCTCGCGCTCGACCAGCGCATCGGGGGGCAGGCCGCCGTCGCTCTCGCCGATGCTCATCGCCCCGCGCGTGGGGTGAAAGCGCAGCCCCACCTCCTCCGCCGCCGCGATGGTATCGTCCAGCCGCGCGCCATTGGGATAAAGATAGAGATGATCGGAGGTCAGCGTGCAGCCCGACAGCGCCAACTCGGCCAGCCCGACCTGCGCCGAGGTGTAGACCTCCTCGGGTCCGAACCGCGCCCAGATCGGGTAGAGCGTCTTGAGCCAGCCGAAGAGCAGCGCATCCTGCCCGCCCGGCACGGCGCGGGTCAGGGTTTGATAGAGGTGGTGATGCGTGTTCACCAGCCCCGGCGTCACCACGCAGCCCGCCGCGTTCACCCGGTCGCCGGTGGAGGTGAGACCGGGGCCGATCTCGGCGACAATCCCGTCGCGCAGCAGGATGTCGGCGCCGTGCAACTCGCGCCGGGCGTCGTCCATGGTCAGGATCGCGTCGGCATTCTGGATCAGGGTTTCACGGGGCATGGGGTCTCCTTCGCGCGGACCCGCCTCATGCGAAGGATCGCCGCCGAGGGAAAGCGGGAAAGACCCGGCGTCCCGATATCGTATCCCGCGCGCCGCGGCGCCTCAAGAGCGGCGTTTTCTTTGAAAGAAAACGCCCGGAATTTTTTTGAAATTCCGGTGCCTCACCGGACCCGGGCCAGATGCGCAAGCGCGGCGGCATGAAGGGCCGGGTTGGCCGCCGCCAGCACCCGCCCGCCGTGATGCGCCGGGCCGCCCTGCCAATCGGTGACGATGCCCCCCGCCGCCTCGATCACCGCGATGGGGGCCTGCACGTCATAAGCGTTGAGCCCCGCCTCGATCACCAGGTCCACCTGGCCCGCCGCGACCAGCGCATAGGCATAGCAATCCATCCCGTAACGGGTCAGCTGCACCTCGCCCGCCACCGCCTCGAAGCCCGCGCGCTCGGCGGCGCTGCCCAGCTCGGGAAAGGTGGTGAACAGGATCGCCTGCTCCAGCCGGTCGGTGGCGCGGGAGCGCAACGCGCGCGCGCCCAGCGGCCCGGTCATCTCCGCCACTCCGGGGGCGCCCACGAAGCGCTCGCCGGTATAGGGCTGGTCGATCACGCCCAGATGCGGGCCGCTCTCGTCACCCAGCGCGATCAGCACGCCCCAGGTCGGCGTGCCCGCGATGAAGCCGCGCGTGCCGTCGATCGGGTCGAGCACCCATGTGCGCCCGCTCACACCCGGCGATTGGCCGAACTCCTCGCCCCAGATGCCGTCCTCGGATCGGTGCCGCGCCAGAAGTGCGCGCATCGCCTCCTCGGCGGCGCGGTCGGCCTCGGTCACAGGGTCGAACCCCTCGGCCAGTTTGTTGGCGGCCACCAGGTCGGGCCGCCGGAACCAGGGCAGGATCGCCGCCCGCGCGGCGTCGGCCAGGCGGTGCGCCAGGTCGAGATCGGAAAGCGCGCTGTCACTCATGGGGCACTCCCCTGACAGCGCGCCGCGATTCGGGCAAGACAGGGACAAAGGCGCTCGGCCCCAAGGACCGCGCGCCGGGCCGCGAACGGGACCGGCTCAGGCCACGTCGCTCAGGACGCGGGCCAGTTCGAACAGGCGCCGGCGCTGGTTCTCCGGGATCGCGTAATAGGAACGCACCAGGTCCAGCGCCTCCTTGTCGCCCATCAGGTCGTTGGGGACCACGGGCTTGTCGCTGAGGGTCTCCGCATCCTCGAGGCCCTCGAAGAAGAAACTGACCGGAACGTCCAGAGCCTCGGCAATGTCCCACAGACGAGAGGCGCTGACCCGGTTGGCGCCGGTCTCGTATTTCTGGATCTGCTGGAACTTGATGCCGACCTGCTCGGCCAGCTGCTGCTGAGTCATCCCAATCAGCCATCTGCGATGGCGGACGCGTTTACCCACATGTACATCAACGGGATGGGGCATGCATGTCTCCTTGCTGTGCGCTTGTGCATTGTCGCGCGTGCTGCCGCTTTCTTGTTTACCGGCGACGCAAGGCGTGACGTGCGTTGCGCCAATTCGGCTGGATGACCCCCCGGACATCCCGACGAAACCGACATCCCGGGATGTTTACGGATTTCACAGTTGAATTCAACCCGGCTTTCTCGCCAATCGCGCGAATAGTCCGGCTGCGCCGATCGGGGCGCCCCTCGGTCCATGTCGAGCGTGCGGTTTGCCAGGGCAGGGAAACGCGCCGTAACTCGATCCGCACGGCATCTGGG
>DOIS01000404.1:2778-2967 GCA_003511785.1 Paracoccaceae bacterium | reverse complement strand
GCGCTGCATGACGGCGCTCGCGCTCTGCCCCGAGCCGGATCTGGTGGTGTTCGACGAGCCCACCACCGCGCTTGACGTCACCACCCAGATCGACGTGCTGATGGCGATCAAGGAGGCCATCCGCGACACCGGGGTCGCGGCGCTCTACATCACCCACGATCTCGCCGTGGTGGCCCAGGTCAGCGACGA
>DOIS01000404.1:2164-2427 GCA_003511785.1 Paracoccaceae bacterium | reverse complement strand
ATCATGGTGCTGAAGATGGGCGACATGGTCGAGCACGGCCCCACCGACCAGATCATCAACCACCCGCAGGAGGAGTATACCCGCGCGCTGGTCTCGGTGCGCTCGATCGAGCACGAGGAGAAGCCGCCGACAGCCGACCCGCTACTGCGCGCGCGCGCGATCACGGCGCGCTACCAAGGCACCAAGTTCGACGTGCTGCACGATGTCACCGTCGATCTCGATCCCGGCCAGACGCTGGCCGTGGTGGGCGAGAGCGGCTCGGG
>DOIS01000404.1:0-1846 GCA_003511785.1 Paracoccaceae bacterium | reverse complement strand
GTGGGCGAGAGCGGCTCGGGCAAGTCGACGCTGGCGCGGGTGATCACCGGGCTGTTGCCGCCACGCGCGGGCGAGATCGAGTTCGCCGGACGCACCCTGTCGCCCGACCTTGCGGGCCGGAGCCGCGAGGACCTGCGCGAGTTGCAGATGATCTACCAGATGGCCGACGTCGCGATGAACCCGCGCCAGACCGTGGGCACGATCATCGGCCGGCCGCTGGAGCTCTATTTCGGGATGCGCGGCGAGGAGAAGCGCCGGCGCATCCGCGAGCTGCTGGACGAGATCGAGATGGGCGACGGCTTCATCGATCGCTACCCGGCCGAGCTCTCGGGTGGCCAGAAGCAGCGCGTCTGCATCGCACGGGCGCTCGCCGCCAAGCCCAGGCTGATCATCTGCGACGAGGTCACGAGCGCGCTCGATCCGCTGGTGGCCGACGGCATCCTCAAGCTGCTGTTGAACCTCCAGAAGATCGAGCAGGTGGCCTATCTCTTTATCACCCATGACATCGCCACGGTGCGCGCCATCGCCGATTCCATCGCGGTGATGTACCAGGGCCGCGTGGTGCGCTATGGTCCCAAGAGCCAGGTGCTCAGCCCGCCCTTCGACGACTATACCGATCTGCTGCTGAGTTCGGTGCCCGAGATGAAGCTGGGCTGGCTGGAAGAGGTGATCGCGCATCGCAAGATGGAGAGCGCGGGACACTAACCGGCGGGAAGATGGGGGCTCTGCCCCCGCCCCTGCGGGGCTCCCCCGGGGGATTTCGAAACCAGAAAGAAGCGAAATAGCGCCCTGCTTCTTTCTGGTTTCGAAATACCCCCGCCGGAGGCACCGCGACGCCGAAGGCGGCGCAAAAAATGGTGCGCGCCGCAGGCGCGCAATTTGGTTACGACGGAGCGAGAGCATGGACAGGAAACTGCTTCTCATCATTCTCGACGGGGTGCCGCAGCGGAATTTCCGGCGGCTCTTCGGCAATCTCGAGGGCTGGGTGCAATCCGGCGCAGCGCGGGTCTGGACGCACCGGGCGGTGCTGCCGTCGATCTCGGCCTCGTGCTATGCCTCGATCCATACCGGGGTCGCCCCGCAGGAGCATGGCTGCACCGGCAACGGCAACGTGTTCCGGCTGAGCCACCCGGACGTGTTCGGCCAGGTGCGCCGCGCAGGCGGCGTCACCGGCGCGGTGGCGCATTCCTTCTGGTCGGAGTTCTTCAACCGCGCGCCCTTCGATCTGGTGCGCGACATCGAATATGACGAGCCTGACAGCGACACGATCAACCATGGGCGGTTCCACACAATGACCGCCTACGGCCATGCCAACCAGATGACCCCTTCGGACGTGGACCTCTTCGCCACGCTCACCGGGCTCTGCGCGCGGCACGGGCTGGATTATGGGATGCTGCACAGCTGCACGCTGGACAGCATGGGGCACCGCTTCTTCCACGAGAGCCAGGAGATGGATCATGCCTGTGCGGTGATGGACGAGATGCTGGCCCCGTTCATCCCGCAATGGCTCGAGATGGGCTATGAGGTGATCGTCACCGCCGATCACGGCCAGGATGAGCGCGGCCACCACGGCGGGCGCGGTGCACTGCAACAGGAGACCGCGCTCTATTACTTCGGCGCGGCAGAGGGGCCGGAACCGGAGGCGGTGATCGACCAGCTGCAACTGGCGCCCACGATCCTCAGCCGGCTGGGGGCGGAGGTCCCGGAGACCATGCGCGGCGAGGTTTTCCTGCGCTGAGAGGCGGCACCGTCCGACCGTCTGTCCCCCTGCGGATCAGGTCACCGGGCGGGACAGCCGCCCAGGTGCTGCGCCCGGTTGGTTTCGGCCCCGTCGGGGCCGACCGGG
>DOIS01000406.1 GCA_003511785.1 Paracoccaceae bacterium | reverse complement strand
TCGCGCAGCCTCGCAGCGCGCTCGGCGGTCTCGTGGCACGAGGCCGGCGGCACGACGTCCGAGGACGCCACGCACTGGCCCGCCCGCCATCCGCTGATGAGCTATGAGGAACTGGCCCGGCGCGTGGCCGGGCTGCTGGCCTTCATCGCCGGGATCGCGGCGCTCCTGCTGGTCTGGGACCGTGGCGGGCTCATGTTCAGCCACCATGTGATCGACCGCTGGCCGGACGTGGTGTTCGTGCTCTTCGCAGGCTATGTCGTCTATCAGCTGTTCCGCATCTGGATCGACCGCAAGATCGCCGAGGAGAACGCCGACACCCCGCAGGCCGAGGCCGGCGACGAGGGCGGCGCCAGCAGCGCCAGCCGGCTGGCCACGCTCCTGCCGCTCTTCCGCAACTTCATCCTGATCGTGGTGATGGTGTCCATCGGGCTGATCGTGCTGCTGGAGTTGGGCATCAATGTCAGCCCGCTTTTCGCAGGGGCGCCGGTGTCGTGGGCCTGGCCGTCGGCTTCGGCGCGCAGACGTTGGTGCGCGACATCTTCTCGGGCGCGTTCTTCCTGATCGACGACGCCTTTCGCAAGGGCGAGTACATCGACATCGGCGAGGTCAAGGGCACGGTCGAGAAGATCTCGGTCCGCTCGTTCCAGTTGCGCCACCACCTGGGCGCCCTGCACACCATCCCCTTTGGCGAAATCAAGGTTCTCACCAACTATTCGCGCGACTGGGTCATCATGAAACTGCCCCTGCGCGTGACCTATGACACCGACGTGGAGAAGGTCCGCAAACTCATCAAGAAGCTGGGCCAGGAGCTGATGGAGGACCCGGTGATCGGCGAGAACTTCATCCAGCCGCTGAAGTCCCAGGGCGTGATCGAGATGCAGGACAGCGCGATGATCATCCGGGTCAAGTTCATGACCAAGCCGGGCGATCAATGGCTGGTGCGCAAGCGCGTCTACGAAGAGATCCGCGCGCTCTTTGCGCGCGAGGGCGTCCGGTTCGCGCATCGCGAGGTGACGGTGCGCCTGGCCGACGAGGAGGCCCGCGACCTCACCCCCGCGCAGCGCGAGGCCGTAAGCGGCGCGGCCCGCGCCGTGGTCGAGGCGGAAGAGGCGGAAGGAGACCGCCGTGGCGACGACCGATAGGCGCGGGGCCTGCTGTCGCTCATCCGTGCCAGTTGACGTTGGCCTATGGCGTGGCCGCCAAGGCTATTCCGACGCGGTGAGGCTTGATGGCTGGGATGGGCGGCAGCTGCCTGATCGATCGGCGTCGGACGGTCGGGCTGGTCTATCGTGGCTTAAAGGCGGGCGATCCGGGGATGGTGCCGGGCCTGCCTCCCAAGCGCCCCCGGGCCGGTGACGGAGCGACAGTTGTCACGCGCCCGGCTCTGCGCTTTAATGCATAATATTCCATGAGCCGCATGAGAGCATCGCATGACCGACGATCCCTATGGCGCGCTGGGCCTGACCAAGGAGGCCAGCGCCGACAAGATCAAGAAGGCCTATCGCCGGATCGCCAAGACCTGCCACCCGGACCTGAACCCGGACGACCCGGACGCGGTGGCCAAGTTCAAGGCGGCCGCCGCGGCCTATGACCTGCTCAAGGACCCCGAGCAGCGCGCGCGGTTCGACCGAGGCGAGATCGACGCCACCGGCGCCGAACGCCCCGAGCGGCAGTTTTACCGCGACTATGCCGAGGCAGGCGGCAACCCTTACCGGCAAGGCCACAGGTTCGACGAGTTCGACGCCTCTGACATTTTCGCCGAGTTCATGCGCCGACAGGGCCGGCCCGGCGCGGGCTATGCCGGCAGGGGCGGGGCGCCGGGCTTCCACGCCCGGGGCGCCGATCGGCACTACACGCTCGAGGTGCCGTTCCTCGATGCCGCGCGGGGCGGGCGGGCGCAGATCAGGCTGCCGGAAGGCGGGGCGCTGGAGGTCACGATCCCCGAGGGCGCGGCGGACGGCCAGACCCTGCGCCTGCGCGGCAAAGGCGCGCCGGGCTATGGCGAGGGGGCGGCCGGCGATGCGCTCATCACGCTTGCGGTGGCCGCGCACCCCGTGTTCCGACGCGAGGGGCGCGATATTCACGTCATCCTGCCGATCACCTTCGACGAGGCCGTGCTCGGTGGCAAGGTGGCGGCCCCGACCATCCACGGGCCGGTCAATCTCACGATCCCGGCGGGCGCCAGCAGCGGCCGGACGTTGCGCCTGCGCGGGCGCGGCGTGAAGGGGCGCGGGGGCACGCCGGGCGATCAACTGGTCGAGCTGAGCATCGCCGCCCCGCCCAGGATCGACGACGAGCTGGCCGATTTTCTGCGCGGCTGGCGCGAAAGACACGGCTATGACCCGCGCAAGGGGATGAAGACATGAGCGAGTTCTATACCGAAGAGGATGTTCTGGTCCGGGTCGATCCCCTGACGCGCACGCAATTGACCCGGTTCGTGCAGGCGCGGGTGGTCGCACCGGCCCACAACGGGCAGCAGACCCTGTTCCGCCGCTCCGACCTGGCCCGGCTCGAGCTGCTCTGCGAGTTGACCGAGACCTTCGAGATGCGCGACGACGCGCTCGACCTGGTGATGTCGCTGGTCGATCAACTGCACGGGGTGCGGGCCGAACTGCGCGCCGTGATGGAGGCGGTGGAGGCCGAACCCGAGGAGGTGCGCGCCCGCGTGGTCGAGGCCCTCTGGAGCAGGCGCGCCGGTGACCGCTAGGGCCAAGGATTTTCGAAAATC
>DOIS01000221.1 GCA_003511785.1 Paracoccaceae bacterium | reverse complement strand
TTTGGCCTTCAAGCAGAAGACGGCATACGAGATGGCCACGTGACTGGAGTTCAGACGTGTGCTCTTCCGATCTGATCCTGGCGGCCTGCGAGATCACCGGCGCCCAGGCGATCCATCCCGGTTACGGCTTCCTGTCCGAGAATGCGCAGTTCGTGCAGGCGGTCGAGGATCACGGCATCACCTTCATCGGCCCCACCGCCGAGCATATCCGGGTGATGGGCGACAAGATCACCGCCAAGGAGACGATGAAGGCGCTGGGGGTCCCCTGCGTTCCGGGCTCGAAGGGCGGCGTGCCGGATCTGGCCACCGCGCAGCGGCTGGGCGAGGAACTGGGCTATCCGGTGATCGTCAAGGCCACCGCCGGCGGCGGCGGGCGCGGCATGAAGCTGGCGCGCAACGCCGGCGAGATGGAAAGCGCCTTTCTCACCGCGCGCTCGGAGGGCAAGGCTGCCTTCGGCAATGACGAGGTCTATATCGAGAAATACCTCACCACCCCGCGCCATATCGAGATCCAGGTGTTCGGCGACGGCAAGGGCGGCGCGGTGCATCTGGGCGAGCGCGACTGCTCGCTGCAACGGCGCCACCAGAAGGTGCTGGAAGAGGCCCCCGGCCCGGCCATCTCGGCCGAGGAGCGCGCGCGCATCGGGGCGATCTGCGCCGACGCGGTGGCCAAGATCAACTATGCCGGCGCGGGCACGATCGAGTTTCTCTACGAGAACGGCGAATTCTACTTCATCGAGATGAACACGCGCCTCCAGGTGGAACATCCCGTGACCGAGGCGGTCTTCGGCGTCGATCTCGTGCGCGAACAGATCCGCGTGGCGGCCGGTCTGCCCATGTCCTTCACGCAGGAGGATTTGCAGATCAACGGCCATGCCATCGAGGTGCGCATCAATGCCGAGCGGCTGCCCAATTTCTCGCCCTGCCCCGGGCGGATCACCCAGTATCACGCGCCGGGGGGGCTGGGCGTGCGAATGGATTCGGCGCTCTATGACGGCTACGTGATCCCGCCCTATTACGACTCGCTCATCGCCAAGCTGATCGTGCACGGCCGCGACCGGACAGAGGCGCTGGCCCGGCTCGACCGCGCGCTGGGCGAGTTGATCGTGGACGGGGTGGACACGACCGTGCCGCTGTTCCGCGCGCTGCTGGGCGAGCCGGCGGTGCAGACCGGCGATTACAACATCCACTGGCTCGAGCACTGGCTCGAGACGCAGATGGCGGTGTGACCCTTGGGCCGGGGCGGCGGATGCGGCTGACCCCCGAGCTGCTGCTGCGCGGCTATGCCATGGGGATCTTCCCCATGGCCGAGCACCGCGACGATCCCGAGATCTTCTGGCTCGACCCGCGGCGGCGGGGGGTGATGCCGCTGGACGGGTTCCACCTGTCGCGCTCGCTGGCCCGCCGGATGCGGCGGGGCGGGTTCACGGTGACCACCGACCGGGATTTCGCGGGCGTGGTGGATGGCTGCGCCGACCGCGACGAAACCTGGATCAACGCCGAGATCCGCGACCAGTACATCGCCCTGCACAGACGCGGACATGCCCATTCGCTGGAGATTTGGGAGGGGGCGGACCTTGTCGGCGGCGTCTATGGCGTGCCGCTGGGCGCGGCGTTCTTCGGCGAAAGCATGTTCTCGCGCCGGCGCGACGCGTCGAAGATCGCCCTAGCCTACCTGGTGGATCGGTTGAACCTGGCCGGGTTCATGCTGTTCGACACGCAGTTTTTGACCGATCACCTGGCCCGGCTCGGCGGGATCGAGATCAGCCGCGCCGCCTATCACGCGCAACTGCGCGAGGCTCTGGAGCAGCCCGCCAATTTCACCGTGCCGGCCATCCCCCCGGCTCAGGAGGTGATACAGCGGATCACCCAGATGTCGTAGCGGTTGTGATCGAGCGGGTTGAGTGCCGGTGCGGTGGCGATCATCCAGCCGGCAAAGAGCGGCTCGACCTCGCCCGGCGCGCGGATCACCATGAAGGCGAAGGCGTCGCCCGTGGGGTTGTCGGCGGGATAGCGGCAATCGGCCAGTTCTACCGAAAGCCCCATGACCTCGCGCGTGCTGCCCGAGGGAAGCTCGACATCGACGGTCCGGCCGTCGACCTTGTCAAGCGCACGCAGCACCGCGCCCTGTGCCGCAAGAGCCCCCTCGGGGCCCGTGTCGTCAGGCGTGGCGGCCTCCTGCGCGGCCAGCGCGTGCGCACCCAGCAGAAGGGCCAGAGCGGCGGCGCGAATCACTCCCCGCCCCCGTCGCCGGAGACGAATTTCAGCAGGAGCGAGATCAGGCTCACCGCGCCCTGGGTGTCGCTGAACTCGTCGCCCGGCGCGAAATAGAAGGGCGAGCCGCCGGGCACCACCTCGATGAAATTGCCGCCCAGCAGCCCCTCGGAGGCCACGGTGATGGCGCTGTCGTCGGGGATCTCGATGCCGTCGGAGACCACGACGGTGGCGTCGGCGCGATAGGTCTGCGGGTTCAGCTCCATGCCGGTCACGGTGCCGATCTTGACCCCGGCCAGGCGCACGTCGGTGCCCACCGAGACCCCTTCGAGCGAGCGGAAGGAGGCGTGCAACTCATAACCATCGCCGCCCCGCGACAGGCCGGTGGCCTGGCTGGCATACACGGCAAAGGCCAGCGCGCCGGCCAGAACCGCGCCGCCGACCAGCACTTCGGTGGTCTTGTAGGACATGATCGCGGCCTTATTCCGGCGTCCACGCCTCGTAGTCGCGGCGCTCGACCGGCTTGGCGCGGCGCAGCGACCCGGCGGGCGCATAGGCCAGCGCAGTGCCGGTCAGGTTCTCCTGATGCGGCTTCTCCCAGGCTTTCTTGGGCAGCGGCTTTTCGCTGGGCGGCTCGTCCCAGGTGCGGTGCAGCCAGCCGTGCCAGTCGGGGCTGATGCGGCTGCCCTCGACCTCGCCGTTGAACATGACCCAGCGTTTGCTGTCGTCGCTGTTGCGGTAATAGATGTTGCCCTGGTCGTCCTCGCCCACCTTGATGCCCTTGCGGGCGGTGAAGATCTGCGTGTTCAGGGTGGAGCCGTTCCACCACGTCACCGCACGCAGCAAACCGTTCAGGATTCCCATGGACACCTCCAAGCCTTCGTGTCGCGGCCAGATATGGACCATGCGGCGGCCAAGGTCCAGTGCTCTTGGCCTGCACGGACCGGGACATGGGCGCGCAGCCGCCCGCGCGCAGGGGAACCGGAGGGGCGCCCGCGCCGTTGTCATGTCATTCACACACCACCGGAGACCCGCCATGCCCTTTCCCCATCGCCCCGACCCCATGGCCTTCTGGCGTCTGGGCCTGCAATCGGGTCGGATGCTGGCCGAGGCGCAGGCGGTGATCGGGATGCGGATGCTGGGGATGGCCGGGCTATGGTCCGTCACGCCCTCCGAGAACCGGCGTATGGTCGAGGAGAAGATCAACGCCTTCACGCGCGCGCAGACGGTGGCCGGCGCGGCGCTGATGCGCGGCAAGCCCGCCGCGGCGGTGGCCGGGGCCGCGCTCGCCCCCTATGCGCAGGCGACCGCGGGCAATGTCCGGCGCCTCTCGCGGCGCGGGCCGAAACGGCGCCAGGCCCAATCAGGGGCCAACAAAAAACGGCGCGGTCGCCCGCGCCGTTCCGATCCGTCCGGTGATTGCCCGCCTTATCCGGCGGTGGCCGATTCCTTGTCCGAATCGGCATAGATGAAGAGCGGCGAGGCGTCCGAGGTCACGGCCTCCTCGTTCACGACGACCTTGGTGACGTTATCCATGCCCGGCAGGTCGAACATGGTGTCGAGCAGGATGTCCTCGAGGATCGAGCGCAGCCCGCGCGCACCGGTCTTGCGCTCGATGGCGCGTTTGGCGATGGCCTGGAGCGCGTCGTCAGTGAACTGAAGCTCGGTACCCTCCAGCTCGAACAGGCGCTGGTATTGCTTGACCAGGGCGTTCTTGGGCTCGGTCAGGATGGTGACCAGCGCATCCTTGTCGAGATCCTCGAGCGTGGCGAGCACCGGCAGACGGCCGACGAACTCCGGGATCAGGCCGAATTTCAGCAGGTCCTCGGGCTCGAGTTCCTTGAACACCTCGCCGATGCCGCGCGCGTCGTTGTCACGCACGTCCGCGCCGAAGCCCATGGCCGAACCCTTGCCCCGCTGGGCGATGATCTTGTCGAGCCCGGCGAAGGCCCCGCCGCAGATGAACAGGATGTTGGTCGTGTCCACCTGGAGGAATTCCTGCTGCGGATGCTTGCGCCCGCCCTGCGGCGGCACGCTGGCCACGGTGCCCTCCATCAGCTTCAGCAGCGCCTGCTGCACCCCCTCGCCCGAGACGTCGCGGGTGATCGAGGGGTTTTCCGACTTGCGGGTGATCTTGTCCACCTCGTCGATATAGACGATGCCGCGCTGCGCGCGCTCGACGTTGTATTCGCTGGCCTGCAACAACTTGAGAATGATGTTCTCGACATCCTCGCCCACATAGCCCGCCTCGGTCAGCGTGGTGGCATCGGCCATGGTGAAGGGCACGTCGAGGATGCGCGCCAGCGTCTGCGCCAGGAGCGTCTTGCCGCAGCCGGTGGGACCGATCAGCAGGATGTTCGACTTGGCCAGCTCGATGTCCGAGCCCGCCTTCTGCGCATGGTTGAGACGCTTGTAGTGGTTGTGCACCGCGACCGAGAGCACGCGCTTGGCCATGGCCTGGCCGATCACGTAATCGTCCAGAACCTCGCAGATATCCTTGGGCGAGGGCACCCCGTCAGTGGCTTTCAGCCCGCTGGCCTTGGTCTCCTCGCGGATGATGTCCATGCACAGCTCGACGCATTCGTCGCAGATGAAGACGGTCGGCCCGGCAATCAGCTTGCGCACCTCGTGCTGGCTCTTGCCGCAGAAGCTGCAATAGAGCGTGTTCTTGCTGTCGCCGCTTGAGTTCGTTGCCATGACGTCCCTTCCAGGCTTCGATTTCCGATCCGGTCCCGCGCGCGGCCCGGGAACCGATAACTGCACCTTCCGGGCAGCTTAGGACAGGGTCCGCCCGTCCACAATGTCAAATTCCCCGGGCGCGGTTCCCCGCCGCAGGCGCCCGGGAAGCGGGCGGGACGCGAAGCGCGCGCGGCTCAGCCCTTGTCTTCGGTCTTGGGCCGGCTGTTCACGATTTCGTCGATATGGCCCCATTCCTTCGCTTCCTCGGGAGACATGAAATTGTCCCGATCGAGCGCTTTTTCAATGGTCTTCTTCGTCTGGCCGGTATGTTTGGCGTAGATCTCGTAGAGCCGGTCCTTGAGTTTCTGGGTCTCGGCCGCGTGGATCATGATGTCGCTGGCCTGACCCTGGTAGCCGCCCGAGGGCTGGTGCACCATGATCCGGCTGTTTGGCAGGGCAAAGCGCATCCCCGCCTCGCCCCCCGCGAGCAGGACCGAGCCCATCGACGCCGCCTGGCCGATCACCAGCGTGGAACAGGCCGGGCGGATATACTGCATCGTGTCATAGATCGACAAACCGCTCGTCACCACGCCGCCGGGCGAGTTGATGTAGATCGAGATTTCCTTCGACGGGTTCTCGGCCTCGAGATGCAGAAGCTGGGCCACGATCAGGTGGCACATCCCGTCATGGATCGGCCCGTTGATGAACACGATCCGTTCCTTCAGCAGGCGCGAGAAGATGTCATAGGCCCGCTCGCCCCGGCTGGTCTGCTCGACCACCATGGGGACGAGGGTGTTCATGTAGGTGTCAACGGGATCGAACATGTGGCTGGCCTGCTCTTCAAGGATTGGGGCGGGAGGATACCCGATTTGCGATTACGAGAGTCTTAGTGTTGGCGCAGGGGGGCCGCAAGGGGCGGGGCCGGATTTGCCCCGGCGGCAGGCCGGGACCTGCGGCCGGGGCGCCCGCCCCGCCGCGCTGGTCGCCGCCCGCTCCCGGTCTCAGCCCGGCTTGCGGAACACCACCAGCTTGGTCATCGCCGGGATCAGGTTGTCCACCTGCTCGACCTCGAAGCCCAGTTTCTCGCCCGCCTGCGTCAGCCAGCCCACCGAGAGCGAGCGCGCGTCGGGGGTGAAGGCCATGTGCTGCAACTGCCAGAGCGCGGCCAGAGCCGGTCCGCGCCGGTCCTCCTCGACCATGAAGTCATGCACCATCAGCCGGCCGCCGGGGCTGAGCGCCTCGAACGCCTTGGCCAGCAGGTCGGCCACGTTGTCGCCGGGCACGCCGCTCATCAGGTAGGACATCAGGATCGCGTCCTGCGCGCCCGGCCATTGCACCTCGACCGCGTTGCCGGGGATGTAACGCACCCGGTCCACCAGGTCGGCCTCGGAGATGAAGCGCCAGCCGATCTCGGCCACGTTGGGAAAATCGATGATGGTCGCGTGCAACTCGGGATACTCGGCGCACAGGCTGATCGTCATCGCGCCGGTGCCCCCGCCCACGTCCAGCAGGCTGCGCGCCTGCGCGAGATCCACCTTGCGCGCCAGCGTCCGCCCCGGCCCCAGCGAGCCCGCGTGCTGGCTCTCGGAATAGACCGAGGCCTGTTCCTCGTCGGTCATCCAGTGCTTGTAGGAGGCGATGGCGTCCTCGGCCAGATCGCCCTTCATCACCGCGTTGAGCTGGAGCAGGAAGGGATACATCTGCTGGTCGATCTGATAGCGCAGGTAGTCGCCGAAATCGTATTTCGACCGTTTCGACAGAAAGCTCTGCGCGGCGGGCGAGTTGGAGATGCGCCCGTCCGCCTCGTGGGTCAGCAGGCCGACGCTGGCCAGCGCGGTGGTAAGCATGACCACGCGGTTGAGCGGAATGCCGGCCTCGCGGGCGAGGTCCTCGGCTGTCCGCGGGCCGTCGGCCAGCGCCGAGAAAAGATCGACATGCAGCCCCGCGAAGAGCGCCTTCGATGCCATGAAGCCGAACGCGATGGCCGAGAGATCCTCGGCCGTTTCGATTGCCGTCACGGCGGGCGAGGCGGTGTCTTGCGTCTGCATGCTGTCCTTTCGTCCTTCTGGCTGTTTACACGGGCCGCAAACTCGCACAGTCGATGCCGCAGCGCAACGCAGCCCCCCGCCGCACTGCCGGGCGCGCTGCCCGGGCGAGCCGACTGCCTGTTTTGGCGCCGGTCAGCGGCGAAGGGGCCGGAGCCTGCGCGGCCCGGCCCGGAACGTCCTATTGCAAGTTGTGCGTCGGGGGTCGCCCGTTGGGGCGCCATCGCGTCGAGCCCGATGGGCGACGGGGGCAGCCCCCAGCCG
>DOIS01000064.1 GCA_003511785.1 Paracoccaceae bacterium | reverse complement strand
TGAAACCGCCTATGCGCTGGCCTGCGACGTGGCCGCCGCCGATGGCAGCCTGGCCGAGACCGAGCTGCGGCTGCTGGAAGAGATGCGCTATGAGCTGAACATCGACCGGCTGCACGCGGCGGCCATCGAACGCGGCGCGCGGGCGCGGCACGTGACCTGAGCCTCATGCGGGATCTCGCGGCGGTCCTTCTGGTCCTGGCGCTGCACCTCGCTGCACCGGTCGGCCACGCCGCGACGCTCGACATCCTGGTGGACAAGACCGACCAGGAGATGACGGTGCTGCACGAGGGCCGGGTGATCCACCGCTGGCCGGTCTCGACCGCACGGCCCGGCAAGGTGACGCCCAACGGGGTCTTCGCGCCGCAGGCCTTCGTGCGACAGCATTACTCGACGCTCTACAACAACGCGCCGATGCCCTGGTCGATCTTCTACCACGGCAATTACGCGATCCACGGCACCGACCAGATCGCGCGCCTGGGCCAGGTCGCCTCGGCCGGCTGCATCCGGCTGCACCCGGAAAACGCGCGCACCCTGTTCCTGCTGGCCCGCGAGGTCGGCAAGGCAGAGACGCGGATCATTGTTTACGAGTGAGCGCGGTCCCGCTGTAACGCCAAGCGAATCCTGACCATCGCGAAACCGTAACCCATTGTTTTGCTGAAGGCGATCTCGTCTCCGGCGGCAATAACGGCCAGTTGACAACCTGCTTTCGGCTACCGGCTTCCTTGGGTTGCGGCCTTGCAGCCAAACAAGACAGCCACCCAAGGGACGGCCGACCAGTCGTCTTGCATGTGGTCGGGCAGGTCCACACGCCGAAGCACTCCGGCAGGAAAACGCCTTTGGGAGAAGCGCCGGTCATGTGCCTGTTGCCCGACCACCTTGCTTGTCCTCGGCGATTGCTCCGGTCGCCAAGGGCAACGCCAGAAACAGGGCGAAACTGGCCCTTCGGACCAGCGATCCAATCAGCATCGAAGGCTCAGTTTTTTCAGTCGGCCCGCACGGTCTGCGGGCTGCGGGGTCATCAGTTCACAGGAACGATCTCCGGGAAGGTCCAGCTGCCGTCGAGGATCTCGGCGCGCGGCTGATACAGGCGGACCGTATGGTTCCAGCCCGGCGTGACAGGGATGCAGTTGATCCGGCCGTCTTCGCAGGCACCGAAATGGATGGTGTACGAGCCGTCCTCGTTGGGCGTGGCCGAGGTCTGGTTGTAGCTGTTCCGGCCGAGGTCGTTGGGCGCCAGGTAGCCCTCGGCATCGTAGACGGTGATCGACCAGAAGGCGTCAACCGGCACGTCCTTCACAGTTACTGCATGGGGCGTGTCGCCGTCGTTCAATTCGACGGCGTCGAGGAAGGCGGCGGCCGTCGTGGCCGGTTGCCCCGCCCAGCCTGCCAGCCCGATCAGGTGCCCGAGAGGGTCCACCTCGTCGCGACGTCCGAAGGCGTTGCTGGCGTCGAGGCCGACGACTGCGGCGAGGTCGTTGATCGCCTGCCGCGCGGCGGCAAGGTTTTCCAAGTCCCAGTCCGGCGCCTCGAAGGGGCCGGTGCCGCCGCCCTCGAGGACAATCCCGTCCTGCACGGCATGGGCGAGGGCGGCGTCTTCGGGATCGCCCGCGTCGATGAAGGTGCGGAACAGGAGCATCGCGAAGCGGGTCCCGACCTCGCCCTCGGTCAACTCGTAGGATCCGGGCTTGGCATAGGCGAAGTTATAGTGGTCCTGGCTGATGACCAGAACGGATTGGAACCGTCCGTCGCCCTTTGGCAGGGTCACCGTCACCGGCTCTGACAGGTCGATGATTGCGACCGAGTAGAGCGTGTCCTGGTTCGCCCGGATGATCGGCTGCGGTTTGCCGGCGGCGGCCACCTCGCGCTCATGGGCGATCTCACCGACACCGGTCCCGTTGGTCTGCATCGTGACCCGGAACATCGTATCGCTCTCCGCGCGCATGAGGGTCTGGATGGTGATGTCCTCGGCGAGCGCGGGCGTGGCCAGGCAAAGCGCGAGGGCAAGGAGAAGTTGTCGCATCTTGTAAGTCCTTTCTGTCAGTTCACTGGCTGGACTTCGGGGAAGGTCCACGATCCGTCGAGGACCTCCGGCGCCGCCCGGTAGAGCCGCACGGTGTATTGCCACCCCTCGACGAGCGGCAGGCAATTGATGCGCCCGTCCCCGCAGCCGCCCAGATGCACGGTCAGGCTGCCGTCCTCGTTGCGTGTCCCGCTGACGGAATTGACGACATAGGCGCCGAGGGCGTTTGGCGCGAAATAGCGGTCCGCATCATAGAGGCTGACCGACCAGAAGGCGCCGACCGGCACATCGGCGGGCACCTCGATCTTGTACTCGCCGACGGGAAGTCCCGGCACGATCCCGAGATAGAGCGCCTCATCCTCGGGCAAGCCGCCCCAGCCCCCGGCCGTCCCGATGAAATGCCGCACCGGATCGACATCCTCCTTCTTGCCGAACATGCGGAAACTGTCCGGCAGGTAGGGGCCGAGACCGACGGCGGCCTTCACAAGCCCCATGTAGCTCTCCTCGTCTTAGGGCGGTACGATGAAGGGGTCGGGCGAGGCGGCCTCGATGGACATCTGGTCCTGGATCGCGTGCACGGCGGCCACGTCCGCGGGGTCGGTCGCATCCAGCAGCACGCGCAGGTAGACGGCGACATAGGGCGTGTCGAACGTGTCCATGTCGAGCGCATAGCTGCCGCCGCCGTGGAACACCTCGTTGAGATAGTGATCCTGGTTGATGACCATCGCCGACATGTAGCGGTCGCCGACATCGGGAAGGGTGAAGGTGGCGCCCTCGCTGATATCGATGATCGCGGTGCTATAGAGCATATCCCGGTTCGCGCTGACTGTCGTCTGAGCATCGACGGGCATCAAGTCGCGGAAGTGGTAGAACCTGTTCACCCCACCTGCGAGGGCCACGTATTTGCCGAACTCGATGTCAGTCGCGGCACGGATGTGGACCTGTCACGCTTTAGCAG
>DOIS01000375.1 GCA_003511785.1 Paracoccaceae bacterium | reverse complement strand
GCGGCCGTTCTTCTCCCAGATCTCGCCGGGCGGCGTCTCATGGCCGAGCGCCCAGCGGGTCCACTGGTTGAGCAGCGAGGTGGTGTAGATATTGGCGGTGCGCGCCGAGAACACGCGATAGCCATAGGCCTGGCAAGTCTCGTCGCTGATCACCGGGTTGATCGGTTCGGCATCGAACCAGCCCATGTCACGGGCCTTCAGCGCCCGCCCGAAATGCTGCGCGAAACACGACCCGAAGGTCGAGATGCGCATCTTGCGGCCGATGGTGAACTTGGGGTCCCAGGCCAGGTCTATGTCGAACAGGGACCGGTCGGCCACGGCCTGGCGCCAGAACCTGTTCGCGGGCAGGTCGGCATAGGGGTTATCGCTCATCACATCCACCCGGCTGCTTGCCGCTCGGGATTAGCACCCGGCTTGCCGCAACGCAACAGCACCCGGCCCCAAGCCCCTGCGCGCGGCCCGCGCCGGGCTATTTCTTGCGCATCCAGAAGCTCTGCGCGCGCCCCTCGGACAGGAAGGGCAGCGCCGCCACCGCGTCGGGGCGGTCGCGTTGCAGGTGATAACCGGGCCAGAGGATTTCATACCCGCCGCCCTGCAGGAGCGCGTGCAGCAGGTAATGCTCGCCCCAGGAGGGGCAGTCGCGGAAAAAGCGGTTGGGGTATTCCCAGGGCAGGAACACGTCATGCACGTGGATCACCACGCCCGGGGCGAGCGCCGGCATGATCCGGCAGAACAGATGCGCCACGTCGTTCGACATGCGCACCTGGTGGCTGCTGTCGATGAACAGCACGTCGCCCGCCGCCAGCTCCGCGAAAAGTCCGGCGTCCACGTCCTCGAGCCGGGATTGCTCGAACCGGTCCACCAGACCCGCGATTTCGGCGCGCGGCCAGGGGTCGATGGCCGTCAGGTGGCAGGCGAACCCGCCGTCGAGGATCGCCTGCCGGGTCACGCGGGTCGAGTTGCCGCAGCCCACCTCGACCACGCGCGAGGGCGCGAACCGGCGGATCATCAGGTAGAGCGCCTCGGCGTCCGGGCTGTCGTAATAGCCGTTGCCGGGGGCATAGCCGGTGTCGTTTCGGGCCGGGTCGCGCAGCCGCGCGAGCGCGTCCGCATGAGTGGCAAGTTCGGCCGCCAGAGGCGCGATGTCGAAGCCCTCCTGCCCGGCGAGAGCGCATAGGCCGGCGCCTCCAGCCCGCCGCGTGCCTCGAACCGCTCCAGCCGGTCGCGCTCGGCCCGGGTCTCGGCCAGATCGACCAGCCCCACGTCCAGCTCCTCGAGCATCGCGTTGAGCTGCGGAAAACGTCTCTTCTTCATCGCTCGAAGCCCCCGGTCGCATGGCACCCCCTGCCCTTACCCATGCCGCACGGGCGCCGCAAGCCCGGGGCGGTTTTCGCTTGGCAAGCGTGACCATGGGCGTTTGACTGGCGGGACGGCGGACAAGCGGGAGGCGGGCCATGCAGCAGGATTATACGCTGGGCATCGAGGAGGAGTATCTCCTCGTGGACCGCGACAGTTTCGATCTCGCCGAGGCGCCCGAGGCGTTGATGGAGGCCTGCAAGGCCGAGTTGGAGAACCAGGTCAGCCCGGAATTCCTGCAATGCCAGATCGAGGTGGGCACACGGGTCTGCGCCACGATCGACCAGGCGCGCGACGATCTGCGGCGGCTGCGCGACTGCGTCTCGCGCCACGCGGCGAAACACAACCTGTCGCCCATCGCCGTCTCCTGACACCCGTTCGGCGACTGGAAGGACCAGCACCACACGCGAAAGGACCGGTACGACAACCTGCAACACGCGCTGGGCGGGGTGGCGCGGCGGATGCTGATCTGCGGGATGCATGTGCATGTGGGCATCGAGGATCGCAGCCTGCGCACCGACCTGATGCCGCAGCTGTGCTATTTCCTGCCGCATCTGCTGGCGCTGTCGACCTCGTCGCCGTTCTGGAACGGCACCGATACCGGGCTGGGCTCCTACCGGCTGACCGTGTTCGACAACCTGCCGCGCACCGGGCTGCCGCCGATCTTCCGCTCCTGGGGCGTCGAGCGCGCCACGGGCGTGCTGATCGATCTGGGCGTGATCGAGGACACCTCGAAGATCTGGTGGGACCTGCGCCCTTCGCACAGCTATCCCACGCTGGAGACGCGGATCATGGATGTCTCGCCCCGGCTCGAGGACACGCTGGCGCTGGCCGCGCTGGTCCAGGCGCTGGTGCGGATGCTGATGCGGCTGCGCGCGCGCAACCTGCGCCGGCGCGAATACGACCGTTTCCTGATCGCCGAGAACCGTTGGCGGGCGCAACGCTATGGCGTGACCGAGGGGCTGATCGATTTCGGCGAGGGCGCGATCAAGCCGATGGGGCAGCTGGTGGACGAGCTGATCGGGCTCTTGTCCGAGGATGCCGAGGCGCTGGGCTCGACCCACGAGATCGCCCGGCTGCGCCGCATCGCCGAGACCGGCACCAGCGCCACGCGCCAGCGCCGGGTCCACGCGGACGCGGCCTCGGCCGGGGCCGATCCGGGCCGGGCGGTGGTCGAGCACCTGATCGAGGAGTTCCACGCCGACCTGTGAGCGCAGCGCGCCCTTGCACGCCGCCGGGCCGCGCGCTAGGCCCCGGCCATGCACGCGATTTTCGATCATGGCCCGCCGCCGCCCTGCCCCGCCCCGTTCAACATGGCGGCGCATGTGCTGGCCGGGGCGGAGGACCGGGCCGGGGCGCCCGCGCTGGAGGTGCTGCACGAGGACCGGGCCGAGACCTGGCGTTATGGCGCATTGGCCCGCGCGGTGCGCGGCACCGGCACCGGGCTGTTGCGCGCGGGGCTGAAACCCGGCGATATCGTGCTGATGCGGCTGGGCAACACGGTGGCGTTCCCCATCGCCTATCTCGGCGCCATCGCCGCCGGGATCGTGCCGGTTCCGACCTCGACCCAGCTCACCGCGCCCGAGACGGGAAAGATGATCGCCGAGCTGCGCCCGGCCGCCGTGCTGCGCGACCCGTCCGTGGCCTGCGCCGATCATTCGCACCAGATCGACACCGCCGCGCTCGCCGCCATGCGCGACCTGCCGCCCTGCGACTGGGACATGGGCGACCCCGACCGGCTGGCCTATATCGTCTATACCTCGGGCAGTTCGGGTCGGCCGCGCGCGGTGATGCACGCCCATCGCGCGATCTGGGCGCGGCGGATGATGCATGAGGGGTGGTATGACCTGCGCGAGACCGATCGGCTGTGCCATGCGGGCGCGTTCAACTGGACCTATACGCTGGGCACGGGGCTGATGGACCCCTGGAGCCTGGGCGCCACCGCGCTGATCCCCGCGCCGGGCACCACGCCGGAGGCGCTGCCGGGGCTCTTGCGGGCGCATGCGGCGACACTTTTCGCCGCTGCGCCCGGGGTTTACCGGAAGATGTTGAAGCGTGAAGAAGGGCTGAACCTGCCCGCCCTGCGGCACGGGCTCTCGGCCGGGGAGAAGCTCTCTCCGGCGCTGCGCGCGGCCTGGGAGCGGGCCACCGGCACCGGGCTTTACGAAGCTTACGGCATGTCGGAATGCTCGACCTTCATCTCCTCCTCGCCCGCCCACCCCGCGCGCGGCGAAGCGCTGGGCCAGCCGCAGGAGGGGCGGCGCGTCGCCATCCTGGATGCCGAGGGCCAGCCCGCGCGCCATGGCGAGGAGGGCGTGATCTCCATCCACCGCGACGATCCGGGCCTGATGCTGGGCTATCTGGGCCAGCCGGAGGAGAGCGCGGCGCGGCTCAAAGGCGACTGGTTCGCGACCGGCGATCACGGCGCCATGGCGGCGGACGGGCAGATCCATTTCATGGGCCGCGACGACGACATGATGAACGCGGGCGGCTATCGCGTCTCGCCGCTGGAGGTGGAGGCGGCGCTGGCGGGCTTTCCCGGGATCGGCGCCGTGGGCGTCACCGATGTGGAAGTGAAGGCCGATACCCGCGTTATCGCCGCCTTCTACACCGCCCCCGCCGCTCTGGACGAGGCGGCGCTGCGGGCTTATGTCGAAGAGAGGCTGGCGCGCTACAAGCAGCCGCGCGCCTATGTCCGCCTGGACGCGCTGCCCACGGGCGGCAACGGCAAACTCCTGCGGCGTGCCCTGCGCGCCCATTACGAGGCCCCCGACCCATGACCGAGACCGCCCCGCCCGCACCCGTGAAACTCGACATCATCTCGGACCCGATCTGTCCCTGGTGCTATATCGGCAAGGCGCGGCTCGAGGCGGCGCTGGCCGAGCGGCCGGGCCATCCCTTCGTGATCGAGTGGCACCCGTTCCAGCTCAACCCCGACATGCCCGAGGGCGGCATGGACCGGCGCGCCTATCTCGAGGCCAAGTTCGGTGGCAAGGAGGGCGCGGCGAAAGCCTATGCCCCGGTCGCCGAGCACGCCGAGGAGGCCGGGCTGACCCTCAATCTCGAGCGCATGGCGCGGGTGCCCAACACGGTGGACGCCCACCGGCTGATCCACTGGGCCGGGATCGAGCGCAAGCAGAACGCGGCGGTGGACGCGCTGTTCCAGGCCTATTTCGTCGAGGGGCGCGACATCGGCGATCACGAGGTGCTGGCCGACATCGCCGACGGGATCGACATGGATGCGGCGGTAGTGCTGAAGCTCCTGGCCTCGGAGGCCGACCGCGACGACATCCGCGCCCGCGACACCCATAGCCGCGAGATGGGGGTGAACTCGGTGCCCACTTTCATCGTCGCCCAGAAACATGCCGTCCCCGGCGCGCAGCCCGCCGATCTGTGGGTCAAGGTGATCGACGAGATTACGGGACAGGCCGCCGCCGAGTGATCGCCCATGCCGCAGCTCAAAGCCTCGACCGTGTTCCTGAGCCTGCTGGGTGTCCTGGCCGCCGGCACGCTGTTCTTCCGGCTGGTCGAGGGCTGGAGCTGGATCGACAGCTATTTCTTCACCGTGGTGACGATCTCGACCGTGGGCTATGGCAGCCTCGTGCCCGCCACGGCGCTGGGCAAGATCGGCACGACGGTGTTCATCTTCGTGGGGCTGGGCGTCTTCGCCGTGGCGATCCAGCAATTTGCCCATTACCACATGAAGAAGCGCCAGGAGCACACCGAGTGGCTGGTGGCGCGGCTGGGCCATCACCGCCCGCACCCGTCCGAGGCGCCGCCAACGGCCAACGAGGATGACCCGCCCGAGACAGAGATGCCGCCCGAGCGCCGCTAACCTCCGTGTTCCCGCGCATGGTCGCACATGTCTTTGTTCGAACCGGTCTCTGGCGCGCCTGACGCACAGGTGCTAGGGCCCGTTGCATTGTTAACGAGGTCCTCCATGCCCGCCGCCCGCATGCACCGCGTCGAATTCGTGGCCCTCGTGGCTATGATGTTCGCCACCATCGCTTTTTCCATCGACGCGATGTTGCCCGCCCTGCCCGAGATCGGGCGCGAGCTGGCGCCCGAGGACATCAACCGCGCGCAGCTGATCCTGACCTCCTTCGTGCTCGGCATGGGGCTGGGCACCTTCTTTACCGGGCCGCTGTCGGACACGTTCGGGCGCAAGCCGGCGATCCTGGCGGGCTCGGTCGTCTATATCGCCGCCGCCGCCACCGCCTGGGCGTCCTCGACGCTTGAGGTGGTGCTGGCCGCGCGCATCGTGCAGGGGATCGGCGCCGCCGCGCCGCGCGTGGTGGCGATGGCGGTGATCCGCGACCTTTACGTGGGCCGTCAAATGGCGCAGCTGGTCTCGATCGTGATGATGATCTTCACCATCTTCCCCGCCGTCGCCCCGATGATCGGAATGGGCATCATCGCGCTGAGCGGCTGGCGCGCGATCTTCCTGGCCTTCGTGCTGTTCTCGCTCATTACCGTGGTCTGGATGGGGCTGCGCCTGCCCGAGTCGCTGCCGCCCGAGAACCGCCGCCCGTTCCGGGGCGCCGCGCTCTGGGGCGCGGTGAAGGAGATGCTGACCCACCCCACGGTGCGCCTGTCGATCCTGGTGCAGGCGCTTTGCCTGGGCGCGCTCTTCACCATGCTGACCATGGTGCAACCCGTCTATGACGTGCTCTATGGCCGGGCCGAGAGCTTTCCCTTCTGGTTCGCGGGCGTGGCCCTGGTGGCGGGCAGCGCCAGCCTGCTCAACGCGCTGCTGGTGGTGCGGCTGGGCATGCGGCGGATGGTGACCTGGGCGCTGGGGGCGCAGATCGGTCTGTCGGGCACGATGCTGATCCTGTCGCAGACGCCGGTTACGCCGGATGCGGGCTTTGCGCTGTTTTTGGTCTGGCAGACCACGGTGTTCTTCATGGCCGGGCTGACGCTGGGCAATCTGAACGCCATCGCGATGGAGCCCATGGGCCATATCGCGGGCATGGCGGCTTCGGTGATCGGCTCGATCGCCACGGTCTCGGCCGCCGCCATCGCGGCCCCCGTGGGGCTGATGTTCGACGGCTCGCTCCTGCCGCTGGCGGGCGGCATCTTCGTGCTGTGCTGCCTGGCCTTCGGGTTGATGCTCTATATGGGCCGCATCGAGGACCGCGTGCCGGCCTGAGCCGCTGGCGCGCGGCGACGTTTCGCCCTAGGGTCAGGACTCATA
>DOIS01000250.1:3652-3981 GCA_003511785.1 Paracoccaceae bacterium | reverse complement strand
GGAGACCCCCATGCTCGACGCCACCCGCCCCCAGCACCGCCTGCCCGCCGCGCCCGGCGTGGGGTTCAAGCCGGCGCATTTCACGGCGCTTGACGCCGATCCCGGGCCGGTGCGCTGGCTGGAGGTCCACGCCGAGAACTACATGGGCGACGGAGGACGCCCCATCGCCCAACTGCGCGCGCTGTCCGAGCGGTTTCCGATCTCGGTGCACGGGGTGGGCCTTTCGATCGGTGGCGAGGGGCCGCTGGATGCGGAGCATCTCGACCGCCTGAAACACCTGCTGGGCTGGCTGGCCCCGGCCAGCTTCTCGGAACACCTGGCCTGGTCCA
>DOIS01000250.1:0-3322 GCA_003511785.1 Paracoccaceae bacterium | reverse complement strand
TGGCCTGGTCCACCCATGACGGGGCCTTCCTGAACGACCTGCTGCCCCTGCCCTATACCGGCGAGACTGTGGCCCGCGTGGCGGATCACATCGACCGGGTGCAGGAGGTGCTGGGCCGGCGAATGCTGCTGGAAAACCCCTCCTCCTATCTCGCGTTCGATGAAAGCACCTGGTCCGAGCCGGACTTCTTGCGCGAGCTGACCCGGCGCACCGGCTGCGGGCTTTTGCTCGACGTCAACAACGTCTTCGTCTCGGCCACCAATCTCGGCTTTGCGCCGCTGGACTACATCGACGCCTTCCCGCTGGAGACAGTGGTCGAGATCCACCTGGGCGGCCATTCCGCCGACCGGGACGAGACGGGCCATCCGCTGCTCATCGACGATCACGGCTGCGCGGTGGCGGACCCGGTCTGGGCGCTGCTGGACGCGGTGCTGGAGCGCTGCGGACCGGCGCCCGTGCTGATCGAATGGGACACCGACGTGCCCGACTGGCCGGTGCTGGCTGCCGAGGCCGCGCGCGCGGAATGTGCGCTGGCGCGGGTCGAGGCATGAACGTGACGCAAGCGGTCTTCCGCGCGGCGCTGCTCGATCCCGCGCGCCCTGAGCCCGAGGGGCTGGGCGATGGGCGGGGAGGCGCGGCGGGACGGCGCTTCGACGTCTATCGCAACAATGTGGTGGCCTCGCTGATCGAGGCGATGAAGACCGGGTTTCCGGTGGTCACGAAACTCCTGGGCGCGGCGAACATGGAGGGGCTTTCGGGGCAGTTCCTGCGCGCCCACCCGCCCGCGTCGCCGATGATGATGCAGTATGGCGCGGCCTTTCCCGCCTTCCTCGCCGGGGTCGCGGAGCTGCGGCGCTATGGCTATCTGCCGGACGTGGCGCGGCTGGAGCTGGCGTTGCGGCGGGCCTATCACGCCGCCGATGCCGCGCCCATCGCGCCCGAGCGGTTGGGCGCGATGCCGCCCGAGGACCTGGAACAAGCGCGGCTGACGCTGGCCCCCTCGGTGCAACTGCTGCGCTCGGACTGGCCGATCTTCGACATCTGGCGGTTCAACAGCGAGGATGGGGCGCCCAAGCCGCGCGCCGAGGCGCAGGCCGTGCTGGTGATGCGCCCCGCCTATGACCCGGCCCCGCATCTTCTGCCCGCCGGGGGGGGCCGGCTTCCTGGCCGCCGTGCAGGACGGCGCGACCCTGGCCCGGGCCCATGCGCATACGCTGGCGGAGGTGCCGGAGTTCGACCTTGCCGACCTGCTGGCCTTGCTGCTGGGCGGCGGCGCGATCGTCGACCTCGACGTGGCGGAGGGCTGAGCCATGGCGCGGTTTCTCGCCCTGCACGATACGCTCTTCGACCGGGTCGAGCACGCCGGCGCGTGGCTCTATCCCCTGGTCGCGCGCGCCGTCTTTGCCGCGACGCTGCTGGTCTACTACTGGCACGCCGGGCTGACCAAGCTGGGCGACGGGGTGCTGGGGCTCTTCCGCCCCTCGGTCGGGGCCTATGCACAGATCTTCCCGCGCCAGATGGAGGCGGCGATGTATGACATCTCGCAGCTCTCGGCTTGGCATTGGCTGGTGGCGCTGGCCGGCACATGGGCCGAGCTGCTGCTGCCGGCGCTGATCGTGCTGGGCCTGGCCACGCGGCTGGCGGCGGTGGGGATGATCGGCTTCGTCGTGATCCAGTCGCTGGTCGATGTCCGGGGGCACGGCATGACGGATGCCGACACGCTCGGCGCCTGGTTCGACCGCTTTCCCGATGCGGCGATCCTGGACCAGCGGCTGTTCTGGCTGTTCCTGCTGGGCTACCTGGTGCTGCGCGGGGGCGGTGCGCTGTCACTCGACGCGGCGCTGCGCCGCCGGCGGGCGGGCGCGCCGGGTTGAGGCGGGTTTCTCTTGCCGGCACGGGCTCTATACTGAGCCCCGGCAGGCCCGGTGCCGGGCCGAAAGACAGGAAAACACCGATGTCGATCAAGTATCTGCACACCATGGTCCGCGTGAAGGACCTGGAAAAATCCATGGCCTTCTACGAGCTGCTCGGGCTGACGAAAACTCGGCAATATGACAGCGAGGAAGGCCGCTTCTCCCTGGTGTTCATGGCGCCCCCGGGGCAGGAGGAGTGCCCGGTCGAGTTGACGTATAACTGGGACGGGGACGAGGGGCTGCCCTCGGACAGCCGCCATTTCGGGCATCTCGCCTATGAGGTGGACGACATCTATGGCATGTGCCAGCACCTGATGGACAATGGCGTGACCATCAACCGCCCCCCGCGCGACGGGCGCATGGCCTTCGTGCGCTCGCCCGACAACATTTCGGTCGAGCTGTTGCAGAAGGGCGAGGCCAAGGCGCCGGAAGAGCCCTGGGCCAGCATGGAGAATACCGGGCATTGGTGATCCGGGCGGCGCTGGCCGGGGCGGCCTGTCTGGTCGCCTCCGCTGCGGGCGCGGTGGAGTGCCGGCTGGCGCTGGTGCTGGCGATGGACGTGTCCTCGTCGGTGGATGCGCGCGAGGACGCATTGCAGCGCGGCGGGCTGGCCGCGGCGCTGACAGCACCCGAGGTCGAGGCGGCGTTCTTCGCCTCCCCCCTGCCGGTTGCCCTGGCCGACTATGAGTGGAGCGGGCGGAACCAGCAGAGCCTGCTGCTGGACTGGACCCTGATCCGCGCGCCGGACGATCTGCGCCGGGCGGCGGCTGTCATTGGCGGCTCGATGCGCGGGCATGAGGAGTTCCCGACCGCCATGGGCTATGCGCTGGGCTATGGCGCGACGTTGCTGACGCGCGGGCCCGGCTGCCTGTTTTCGACCATCGACATTGCCGGGGACGGCAGGAACAACGCCGGCTTCGGACCGGAACAGGCCTATCGCGAGTTTCCCTTTGCCGGGGTGACGGTGAACGGGCTGGTGGTCAACGGGGCCGATTTCGAGGGCGAGATCGACCTGATCGACTTCTATTCCCGCGAGGTGCTGCACGGGCCGGGCGCCTTTCTCGAAGTGGCGCAGGGGTTCGAGGATTACGAGCGCGCGATGACCCGCAAGCTTCTGCGCGAATTGCTGAACCGGGCGGTGTCGATGGCGGATTGAGGTCCGCAGGCGGTCGGTCTTGGGGGGTCGAGGGCGACGAGGTTTCGCCGGTGGTGGGTTGCAAACCCACCCTACGCGGTGTGGCCGGTTCCTGGTTTCGCCCGAGGTCAGGCGACACTTGCCGCTTCGGGCGTTTTCGGACCAAGCACCTCGGTTCGGTTTGTGGTGGGTTGCAGATGCACCCGACGCTGCGTGGCGGGTTCCCGGTCTTGCCCAAGGTCAGGCGACACTTGCCGCTTCGGGCGTTTTCGGA
>DOIS01000222.1:596-7628 GCA_003511785.1 Paracoccaceae bacterium | reverse complement strand
TCTCGGACACCTCGTCGCGGAAGACTGTGGAATAGCCCCAGTCGCCCTGGATGATGCCGCAGAAACGCGGCGCCTCGGCCGCCAGCTCGGGCGCCACGGTGCCGTCGATGCAGCGCCCGATCACGCCGTCCTCCACCGCCGTGGTCCAGCCCGGCAGCACGCCCAGCCATTGCCCGTATTTCACCGGCAGCGGTTGCAGGTATCCCCGGTCGCCCAGCCAGGAGGCCACCGCCTCGTCTGACATGCGGAAATTGCCCTGCGTCTTGGCCAGTTTCTCGAGGTTGGGATAGAGGTTGGTCAGAAAGAACACGATGAAGGTCAGGCACAGCGCCGTCAGGCTCATCACGCCGGTTCTGCGCAGGATGAACAGTCCCATATGGCCCCCCGTGGGTCAGGTTGTTTGCGCGGCCCGTTCTGTCGCGGACCATTCGGGCGGGCCGCCCCCGCGCGGGGACGGCCCGGGCAGGCCGATCAGGCGGACCAGCCCCATTTGTAGTGATGATGCTCGAACTGGATATGCATCTCGACATTCTCCAGGCCCGGGCGATAGTGGCGGTAGAGCGAGCGCCAGTAGGGCTGGATCGTCACGCCCTCGTCGCGGATCATCTGCTGGCCCTTGGCCGAGATCTCGCGCCGCTTGTCGGCGTCGGCGATGGCCAGCGCGTCGGTGAGCAGCGCGTCGAACTCGGGGTTGGACCAGCCGAACTCGTTCCAGGCCTCGCCCGAGCGATAGGCCAGCGCCCAGATCTGCACGCCCAGCGGGCGATGGTTCCAGTTGGTCGAGCTGAACGGATACTTGACCCAGTCGTTCCAGAAGGTCGAACCGGGCAGCACCGTGCGCTTGACCTTGAAGCCGGCGTCACGCAGCTGCGCCGCCACCGCATCGGTGGTGTTGCGCCGCCAGTCGTCGTCGATCGAGATGATCTCGTGCTCGAAATCCATCATCCCGGCCTCTTCCATCATCTTGCGCGCGGCCTCGGGGTCGGGCGCCTCGGACGGGATCTCGGCATATTCGGGATGCTTGGGGCCGACATGGTGGTTCTCGGCCTGGGTGCCGCGCCCGCCATAGCCCAGTTCCAGCAGCACCGAGTTGTCGGTGGCCAGTTGCAGCGCCTTGCGCACGCGGCGGTCGGCATAGGGTTTCATGCCGTCGATCTCGGCCAGCTGGTTGGGCCGGATCACGATGGTGGACATGGTCACGGTTTCGGATTTCTCCAGCCCGATGGCGTCCATCACGTCGATGAACTCGCCCACCGACTCGTGGACCATATCCACCTCTTCCGCTTCCAGCGCGGCCAGCCACGAGGAGGGGTCGGTGCCGTAGTCGATATACTCGATCCGGTCCAGCGCGGGTTCGCCGAACACCTCGGTGCCCCACCAGTCATGCTCGGTGTTGCGCTCCAGCGTGGCCTTCACGCCCACTTCCAGCTCGGTCAGCAGGTAGGGGCCGGTGCCCACGTTCTGGGTGAAGTCCTCGGTCTGGTAACTTTCGTGCACGATAGCCGCCGGATAGTCCGTCATGCCGGCGATCAGCGAGATATCGGGATTGGGCAGGGTCAGGCGCACGGTGCTGTCGTCCACGACCTCGATCGCGCCCGCGCGCGCCTTGCCGCTCTCCTCGTCGATCAGCGCGGCGAAGCGGCCGGCCATCGAGTTGCCCTCGACCGACCTGTCGCACCAGCGTTCGATATTGCGCGCCACGTCCTGCGCGGTGAACGGATCACCGTTGTTCCAGGTCACGCCGGGGCGCACGTTCAACACGTATTCGGTGGCGTCGTCGTTGATCTCCCAGCCCTCCAGCAGCATCGGCCGGAACGAGCCGTCGTTCTGGTATTCGACCAGGTATTCCAGCGTGCCGCGGGTCTGGTTGCCCATCTCGGACCAGTCATAGGTGCGCGGGTCCTTGAGCGGGCGTACGCCCATCTGCACGCGCACGGTGCCGCCCTGCTGCATTCCGCTCTGGGCGCGGGCGGGGGCGTTCAGCCCGATCATGCCATAGGCGCCGGCGGCGGTGACGCCGAACATGGTGGCGCGGGTCAGGAACTCGCGGCGGCTCAGCTTGCCCTCGCGATACTCCTCGGCATGCATTTCGGCGGCCCAGTGCACCGGCTTGCCGTTGATGGTTTCGTGGCTCATCGAACTCTCCCTGTCGGTTTTAACGTGTTCGTGCAGTCGTGCTCCGGCCCAGCGCGGGCGGGGACGGGCGACATTCTGTTTCGGGGCTGTCGCGCCCTAGCGCGGGGCCAGGGGCGGGGCGCTTTGCGCGGCCTGGCGCAGCGCGGTCGGGGTCATGCCGCAATGGCTCTGGATGAAGCGGGTGAAATAGGCCGCGCTGCCGAACCCCAGGTGGCGCGCGATGTCGCGCACCGAGACGTCGCTCGTGATCAGCAGCGTCCTCGCCGCGTGCAGCGCGCGCTCGGTCAGAAGCGTGGCAGCGGTCTTGCCCGTGGCCGCCCGGCACACCCGGGTCAAATGCGTGGGTGTCACGCCCAGATGCCCGGCCAGTTCGGCCATGCTCTGCCCGCTGGCATACTCGGCGGCGACCACCCCGGCATAGGCCCCCATCAACCGGGCCGAGGCGCTGTCCTCGGGGCGCTCGGCCTGGTCGAGATGCCGACGCAGCCAGACCGCCACCAGCTCGGCATGGCAGGCCATGGCGGTCTGGTGCAGCGGACGGCCGGCGTTCTGCTCGCGGCCCATCATCTCCAGCAGCGTGGTCAGCTCGTTCTGCGCCTGCACTTCGCGGATGCGCAGATGCGTGACCTCCTCGGGCAGGGTCAGCTCGCGCCCCGCGGGAATGCACAGTGCCTGGCCGAATCCCTGGCGCAGCAGATCGAGCGAGAACAGCGAGCCGGCGGGGATGAACAGCGCGTTATGCGTGCCGACCCCGCGCCGCATCCCGTCGAGCAGCGCCACCCCCTGGCCCCGGGTGATCCAGATGAACAGGTGATAGGGCCGGTCATGCACCAGCTCCAGCTGCCAGGCGCCGGCCTTGGCCAGTTGCGCGAGCGTCATCAGGCGCAAATCGGTGTGAGGGCCGTCAACGGACATGCGGGGTCGCTTTCCTCCGGTGAGCTGCGCGGACAAGAGCGGATTGAATCAGGAATGTTCGAAAAAGACAAGCGGGCCGGGTCAGCAAACCGGGTCGATGCGCCGCCATCGACGCATTCTTGCGCGAAACCAGCTGCGCTGCCGCTTGGCATAGCGCCGGGTCGAGATCGTGGCCCGGACACGCGCCTCCGACAGCGTCGTCGTGCCTTGTATCACTGACATCAGTTCGGGCACGCCGATGGCGCGGAAGGCGGGCAGGGCGGGGTCGTAGCGGTCGGCCATGGCGGCGACCTCGTCCAGCGCGCCCTCGGCCAGCATCGCGTCGAAGCGCCGCTCGATCCGCGCCAGCAGCCAGTCGCGCGGCGCGTCCACATGCAGCGCCACCGCCCGCGCCAGCGGCAGGGCGGGCTCGGGCGTCTCGTCCTGCCAGTCGGCCAGCGGCCGGCCGGTGGCGCGGGCCACCTCCCAGGCGCGCTGCACCCGGGCGCGGTTTTGCAGGTCGAGCCGGGCGGCGGTGCGCGCGTCCAGCCCGGCGCGCAGTGCCTCCAACGACAGCCGGTCGCCCTCGGCCCGGACTTCGGGCGGGGTTGCGGGGATCTCGGCCAGCCCCTCGGTCAACGCGCTGAAGTAAAGCCCGGTCCCGCCCACGACGATCGGGCGCGGCGACCCCGTCAGCAGCGGCCCCACCGCGCGCAACCAGTGCCCGGCGGACCAGGGCTGATCCCAGGCCACATGGCCATAGAGCCGGTGCGGGATCTCCGCCTTCTCCTCGGGCGAGGGCCGCGCGGTGACGATGCGCCAGCAGTCATAGACCTGGCTGGCATCGGCGTTGACGATCACGCCGCCTTGGGTGCGCGCGATCCACATCGCCAGCGCCGACTTGCCCGAAGCGGTGGGTCCGGCGATCAACACCGGCGCATCCTGCGGAATTTCGGGAAGCTGTGTCTGAATTGCCGCGCTGACCATGCAGATCTTCCCGTGCCTCGCGTCGCCGGCGCCCCCGTGCGCGGCGCATTGAACCTCGCCGCGAATTCCGCCATTTTGCGCGCGACATCATCACAGCGACAAGCGGAGCGCAACATGACCTCGTCCTCCACCGATTCTTCGGACCAATCCGAAACGACCTATCGCCGGGTGATGCTGAAAATCTCCGGCGAGGCGCTGATGGGGGACCAGGGCTATGGGCTGCATCCGCCCACGGTGCAGCGCATCGCCGAGGAGGTGAAGGCGGTGCACGATCTGGGCGTCGAAATTTGCATGGTGATCGGCGGCGGCAACATCTTCCGGGGCTTGCAGGGCTCGGCCCAGGGGATGGAGCGCACCACCGCCGATTACATGGGGATGCTGGCCACGGTGATGAACGCGCTGGCGATGCAGTCGGCGCTCGAGGAGATGGGCGTGTTCACCCGCGTCATCAGCGCGATCACCATGAACGAGGTGGCGGAACCCTATATCCGCCGCCGCGCCGTGCGGCACCTGGAGAAGAAGCGGGTCTGCATCTTCGCCGCCGGCACCGGCAACCCCTATTTCACCACCGACACCGCCGCCACGCTGCGCGCCAACGAGATGAATTGCGAGGCGATCTTCAAGGGCACCAAGGTGGACGGGGTCTATGACAAGGACCCCGAGAAGTTCGACGACGCCAAACGCTATGACTGGGTCAGCTATGACGACGTGCTGGCCAAGCGCCTGGGCGTGATGGATGCCAGCGCCATCGCGCTGGCGCGCGACAACAACCTGCCGATCATCGTGTTCTCGCTGGACGAGCCGCGCGGGCTGTGCGGCATCCTGGCCGGGCGCGGCACCTATACCAAGGTGGGGGGCTGAGACAGGCGCCGGAATTTTTGAAAAATCCCGGCCCGTTTTCTTTCAAAGAAAACGGAGCGTTTGAGTGATGTCCTGCCTTCAGACCATCCAGGACTATGCCCTGCGCTCGGTGGGCATCGGCGAGCGCTTGCTCCCGCGCGAGGATTTCACGCTCTGCGAGCAATTCGTGCTGATCGGCTCGGGCATGATCTGGAACGTCTATTTCGCTGTCCTCGCGCTCTTGGCCGGGTTCTTCCTGGCGACAGTGGTGGCCGTGGGCAAGGGGTCGCGCCGCTGGTTGATCCGTAAGCCCTCGGAATGGTTCATCTTCGTGTTCCGGGGCTCTCCGCTCTTCATCCAGTTCTTCTTCGCCTATTTCGCCTTTCTCAGCCTCAAGGGCGTCTCGCCCGTCTTCGACCCGTTCACCGCCGCCTGGCTGGGCGCGTTGATCGTGCTGTTTCTCAACACCGCCGCCTATTCGGGCGAGATCTTCTATGGTGCGCTGCGCTCGATCCCCAAGGGCGATGTCGAGGCCGCCGACGCCTATGGCATGTCGGGCTGGCCGCGCTTTCGCCGGATCGTCTGGCCCACCATGCTGCGGCTGGCCTGGCCCGCCTATACCAACGAGGCGATCTTCCTGTTTCACGCCACCACGCTGGTCTTCTTCACCGGCTTTCCCGCCTGGCAGCAGCGGGGCGACGCGCTCTACTACGCCAACTATTTCGCGGACAAGACCTTCAACCCCTTCGTGCCCTACCCGATCCTGGCGGGCTACTTCATCCTGTTCACGCTGCTGATCGTGGGGCTGTTCGGGCTGATCAACCGGCGGCTCAACCGGCACATGCCGGTTGAGCGGCGCCCGCGCATCCGCTATCGCCCGAACCTGATGCGCTGAGCGCGACAGGACATTGCGCGAAGGCGCCCGGGCGCGCCAGAAAACTCCACGCTCACCCCCCGCGCGCGCATGTTGGCGCAACCACCCGCCCCTACCCGGTTTCCCGGGTTTACGGGGGGCTGTCATTCTTCCTACACATTCGCCAACCGAACTTCCCAAGCGCGAGGGCGAGATGCCGGACTTCCAGAAGATCCTGATTGCCAACCGGGGCGAGATCGCCATCCGCGTGATGCGCGCGGCCAACGAGATGGGCAAGCGCACCGTCGCGGTCTATGCCGAGGAGGACAAGCTGGGCCTGCACCGCTTCAAGGCGGACGAGGCCTATCGCATCGGCGAGGGGCTAGGCCCGGTGCAGGCCTATCTCTCCATCGACGAGATCATCCGCGTGGCGCGCGAAAGCGGCGCCGACGCGATCCACCCGGGCTATGGACTCTTGTCCGAGAACCCCGATTTCGTCGATGCCTGCGCCAATGCCGGGATCACCTTCATCGGGCCGCGGGCCGAGACCATGCGGAGCTTGGGCGACAAGGCCAGCGCCCGGCGCGTGGCGATCGAGGCCGGCGTGCCGGTGATCCCCGCGACCGAGGTTCTGGGCGACGACATGGCGGCGATCCGCAAGGAGGCCGCCGAGATCGGCTATCCCTTGATGCTCAAGGCGTCCTGGGGCGGCGGCGGCCGGGGGATGCGTCCGATCCAGTCGGAGGACGACCTGGAGGAGAAGGTGCGCGAGGGCCGACGCGAGGCCGAGGCCGCCTTCGGCAATGGCGAGGGCTATCTGGAGAAGATGATCACCCGCGCCCGCCATGTCGAGGTGCAGATCCTGGGCGACAAGCAGGGCGAGATCTATCACCTGTGGGAACGCGATTGCTCGGTCCAGCGGCGCAACCAGAAGGTCGTGGAACGCGCCCCCGCGCCCTATCTGAGCGACGCCCAGCGCGAGGAACTGTGCGAGCTGGGCCGCAGGATCTGCGCCCATGTGAATTACGAGTGCGCCGGCACGGTCGAGTTCCTGATGGATATGGAAACCGGGCAGTTCTATTTCATCGAGGTCAACCCGCGCGTGCAGGTGGAGCACACCGTCACCGAGGAAGTGACCGGCATCGACATCGTGCAGGCGCAGGTCCTGATCGCCGAGGGCAAGAGCCTGGCCGAGGCCACCGGCAAGGCGTCGCAGGACGAGATCCGGCTCAACGGTCACGCGCTCCAGACCCGGATCACCACCGAGGACCCGCTCAACAACTTCATCCCCGATTACGGGCGCATCACCGCCTATCGCTCGG
>DOIS01000222.1:0-261 GCA_003511785.1 Paracoccaceae bacterium | reverse complement strand
CCACCGGCATGGGCATCCGGCTGGACGGCGGCACGGCTTATACCGGCGGCGTCATCACCCGCTATTACGACAGCCTGCTGACCAAGGTCACGGCCTGGGCGCCCACGCCCGAGAAGGCCATCGCCCGGATGGACCGCGCGCTGCGCGAATTCCGCATCCGGGGGGTGAGCACCAACATCGCCTTCGTCGAGAACCTGCTCAAGCACCCCGTCTTTCTGTCGAACGACTACACCACCACCTTCATCGACGAGACGCCCGAGC
>DOIS01000223.1 GCA_003511785.1 Paracoccaceae bacterium | reverse complement strand
CCGGGCGAAAAACCGGCGCAAGTATGTCGATGACGAGACGTTCACAAGAATGTGGTTGGCCGGCGTAAATACGAAGGAAATGGCGGCTGCGTTCGGATATTCCGGCCCGGGGGCGATAGGCGCCAGACGCATCCGTCTCGGGCTGCCCGCGCGCCAGCGGGAGCGCGGCACGGGCAATTCAGGTGGGTGGAAGAAAACGATCACCATCGCCCAGTTCTACGAACAGGAATTGGCGGAACGGATGAAGAGAGAGGCCTCGAAATGAAAAAGCAACGGGGGCAACGGGATGACCAAACATATGACGCTGCGCGAGATCGAGGATCGCTTCGAGGAGGCGGCCCGCACCCTGCGCCGCATTCCCGCCCCGCCCGGCTCCGGCCCTAAGGGATATAGCTCGAGCTGGCCGGACTATGTCCACGAAGCCGGGCATGCCTACGGATACAACGATGCGTCCATGAAGATAGTTCCATCGGCGGCAGAGATCTCCCGCATGGAAGGCGGATGCGTCAGGGCTGACCCTTGACGTTTGCTATGGCCGCGAGGAGCGCATCGAGCCTAACGTTCGTGTCCTTGGTCGCCTCGCGGTGCTCCCGCCGCATCTCGCGCATGTCGCTCGATAGCCTGGTCAGATGCATATCGAGATCGGATTTCCGCACCGTGCCCTCGCGCACCCGGTCGATCCTGGTGTGCATCTCCTTCGAAATGTTGTCCATCTCATCCTCCACCCGCCGGATCATCGACACCAGGCGCCAGAAGACCCCGATCATGATAGAGCTCCAGCCCAGCATCAGCGTCACGGCGATGCCGATGATCCATTCCCAGTCGTCGCCCATTTGCTGCCCCGGCACGCTCGTATTTCGTTTCTCACGACGCCGTAGTGACCGATCATCACCGCAAGCGCTGAACCTTCCGGCAGGGCTTCCAGCTCATCGGCCGCTTGATTCTGCATCTCCTGTGTGTATTTGTAGAGCGTCGGGCAGGCGTCAGAAACGGCCGTCACGCATCCGCTCAACGACACCAGCCCGATCAGTCCGAGTATTTGCCACCGCATCCCGCATCCTTTCCTTCACCGCATCCCGCGCCCGGGCGCGCTCCAGCCGCTCCGCAATCTGGCCATTGCGCCGCCCGGTCAATACCAGGGCGATGATGCCCAGCGCCCCCAGGATCAACGGCCAGAGCTTGCGGAGCCACCCCCAGATCACCGCACGCCCCTCTCGTGATCGTCCACCCGAGCCTCCTCGATCCGGTCGGACATGATCCGCTGCACCACCGTTGCGGCCAAGACCACGCCGATCAGGCCAAGGGCCAGCCAGGGAGTCCAATTGGCCAGCCCGCCGATGGCGGGCAGGTCCGCGATCTGTTCGCGCGCCTGCGTCGCGGCTGCGGCAACGCCCGCCGCAATCCCAGCCTGCCCCTGCACCGCCTGCGCCGTGCGCTGCGTCCGGGCTGCGTTGATTGTCCGGCTTTCGGTCAGGTCTCTGCGCGGCCAGCTCCGCCATGCCTCGGCCGCACCGCGCAGGATCGCATCCGCCAGGCGCTCCTGTTCGCTCTCCTCGTCCGTGGCCCGGTTGTCGACCGGCGAGCTGCCAAAGAACGGTTCGATCAGGATCGCCGGAGACCGGCCAGAGTGCAGGGCGCCGCCGCCGCGCTCCTCGGCGGCGCGCGTCTTGATCCCGCGATCCCGCAGGCCCAGCGCCACGACCATCTCGCGCTGGACGCTTTCCGCCAGGCGCAGGGATAACGCGGTGCCGCTGGACAGGGTTTCAGTCCCGGTTGCGTCGGGCGATCCGGACGCATTGAAGTGAAGCTCCACGCTTGCGTCAGCGGCCCAGGCGTCAACCTCGGAATATACACGCTCGATCTCGCGCGAGTAGCCGCCGCCCGGCGTGCGGAAGAAGGTGCGCACCTGGATGCTGTAGTTGGTCGCCAAGCGCTCGATGCGCCGCGCGAGCCGACCGTTCCAGACGAACTCACTTTCCCCGGTATCCTGGCGCACCGCGCCCTGACTGGCGCTGTTGTGGCCTACTACGATTGCAAGTTTCATGCCGCTTCTCCTCTACGTCCAAATCGCCCCGCAACCTGGCGGCGTCCGCCCGCCGCGCCGGTCTTGCACGGCGTTTAGCCGTCGAAAGCAGACGGTGTGCGGAGAAAGTGTAAAATCATCCGATCACCCAGTTCGTGCCGTCGGAGAACACGGGAACCGTATTGGCACCGCCACCAGAAACCGTGCTCGCAAACGTGGTGGCCGTTGCGTCGGTCACGACTGCCCGGGAACCAGCGCCAGCCGTTCTTGCGGAAGGGAGGCGGGAGACGGTCGTGGTCAAGACTTTGAACGGGGTTCTGGACCCCCAGACGCCCGCAGACTGGTCGAACCGGAACGACTTGCTGTAGTCGAAGCCGCCAGATACGTTTGTTGGGGCGACCCAGAAATTATTGCCGGTGAACCCGACCTGCGCGACAGAACCGCCGCCGGTTGCTTGTGCATGCCCGAAATGCCAGGTCCCATTGTCGCGTTGCTGAGTGTATACAGTTCCGTCAGTTCCAAATTCAATGATGCTATCAGAACGTAGCGAATTACCGTCATAATCCGCCATAAACGTGAGGTTTTTTCGCGACCTGATGGTGACATCCTGGAAGTTCCCAAAAGTGAAGTTTCCAGAACCATCTGCGACAAGGTGCCTGTTCATATTGAACATATCGACTCCGCCGGTGGCGATAGTCCCGTCCTCTTGCGTCACATTGATCAGCGACCATGCCAAATGGGGCGCATACGACCCGGAGCCGCCTGTCTGGAAATCGAAATTCGTTGCCCTGACAGGCAGTTTGACGTTTTGCAGCGACAGCCCGCCGAGACTGTTATTGACGGCCTCCGTATAAAGGATGATGTCCTTGGTATTTTGGCCCCCCCCGGCGACTACAACACCATCGATGTAGATGCGCCCGCCGCCGCGGCTATCCAGCGTATCGCAGTTGATGTAAAGGATGCCGCGATCTGAATACAGGTTGGTGATCTGCCCGCCATCCGGTCCGTCGATCTTGCAGACATAAATAGCGTCGGCATCAGTTACAGTCTTCAACGAGCCGTTGTAGAAGTGGCACCCGATCACTTGCCAGTTGATGCCCCTTGTGCCCTTGTAGAAGGGGATCGCGCAGTAGTTGGAAACGCAGTCGATCATAACGAAGTCTGCGGTATTCATGTCGAACCCGATGGCCGTGCGATTGGCCTGATTGTCAAATCCCGTCTCGTTCCAGAGATATTGTTTGGCGACGCAGCGCGTCAGGCGCAGCTCGGTCGCTTTGGCGACGGTCCTGAATCCATAGCCGACAAAATGCAGTGCTATGACATCGACACAAGTGATGGTGCCCGTGTTATTAATCAGCAGACCAGCCGATTTGTGGTCGCACTCAAGATACACATTATTCATGCTGAACCAGTCCGTCCTGGACCCGTTGTTGCCGGCGCGGACGAGTGGGGTTGTCCCTCGCCATGTCCCGATCGCCTTCAGCTCGCCGTTTTGCAGCCTAACGCCGGTAACGCCACGCACGTCGATACCATAAAAGCCTTGATCCGAGATGCCGACAGAGACACCGCCAAGGTCGATTGGGACAGAAGACCCAAGGGTCGAGTGCAGGCTGTCGGCATACTCAATTGCGGCCTGCAGAGCCGAGGTCATGTCAGTGGTGCCCGGCGTTGTGTTGTCAGCCCAAGCCCCCAAACGCAGCGGCAGAGCAGGCACCCAGCCAGCCATGTCGTTCAAAACCGTCGCGCCGGTTTCTGCGACCACAGACGCACCCGGCCACGAAATGACCGTGCCATCCGCCGCCGTGCCGCCGCGCGCGATCCATGCAACAGCCCGCGCCCTCGACGAGAAGGACGGCCCGGCTTCGTAGACCTCCACCAATGCCGACACGTTTGAATAGTGCCCATCTCCAGCGCCGTCGGCTGTGACTTCATACAGGTTCGATCCGATGCGTATGTAATCGCCCTCAGAGACGGCAGCGTGGGACAATGTGGTGTTTGCCCGGAAGGCAGAAATGTCATCAAAAATTCTGTTTTGAAAGCCGATATCCGCGTCACCGATATCAAGGCCGGTGCCGTCGCTCGAAAAAACAAGTGCCTTGCCGGCCCGTGTGGCGGGCGTTTCGGAGAATAAAGGGGCGGGGGGCGCGGAGGTTCTGGACACAGATAAAGTGCGCCTCAAGCGAGTATCAACGCCCTGTAAGGCCTGCCACAAACGATCCATTTCGATGTTGAGCGGCTCACTCCTGAACTCGCCGCGCAACTGCAAGTCGGAACTGCGCTGCAGGGGCACTACCAGATAAACCGAGTAGCTGTCGGTGCCGTTCGCCGGGGTTGTCAGCGTGACCACCCCCGAAGACGTGCCCTCACCAGAAACGGTGTAATCGGTGTCGAGGACAAGCGGCGTTTCTGACCCGGATTTGTAGACCTCCAACCAGGACGCCTTCTCGAAGTAGAAATCAAGCGAGATCGTGGTGACGCCTCTCGCAGGAACGAGCGGACCTACGATAAGGTCGTTTTCCGAAACCGCCATCTTTTACCCTCCAAAAGCGTTTGCAATATCTGGTGCCCGCAGTGAGCCTCGCCCCTGTATAACAGATGATCCTGGTGGCGCGAAGAACTGCGTGTCATACTCTCGCGCGTTCTGGACGCGCCGACGGAAAGACCGGGCCGCGTCCGGGTCGATCACCTGCTGGAGTTGGTCCAGCACCTCGCGCTCGTAGGCCAGACGCAAATACCAAAGCGAGCCGCCCGGCGTGTAATTCCGCAGAAGCCCGACCAGTTCGCGCCCGGCGCGCGTATCCTCTCCCAGCGCCAGCTCGCGCGCATTGCCGACCGTGAAGCGCAGCATGTCGTCAAGGAAGCCCACGCCGGGCCCGGCCAGCGTTTCAGCCATACCGCCGCCAAAGCGGTTCACATCTGAGAAGAAGAAGTCCCCGAAGATGCCGGCGCCGCCGCCCTGGGCAATCGCGGCCACCCAGAACTCGGCGCTGGTCATGTCGCGCGGATCGCGCCCCTTGGCCGTCTCCTTCATCTGGATCGCCAGCGCGCCGAGGATCGTGTTGCCGATCAGCAACCCGGCCGCGTAGGACAGCGCCGATCCCGGCCGTCCCTGGTAGGCTTCCGCCATGATCCGGCCGAACTGCGTCACCAGCATCGTGACAGGGAAGCTCTTGAACTGGAGCCCGAAGCGCAGGATCTCGCCAGAGATCGAGCCCGGCTGCGTGCGGCCGAGGATCGTGGCGCGACCGAAGATGTTGCTCGACGGGACCGCAAACTCGGTCAGGCTGGTGACCGCCTCCATGTATCGATCCGCAAGCCCGGCGTCCCCGGCCTCCTCGATCTCTTGGGCGCGCAGGATCCGGAGGCCGTTCTCCGTCTCGTGGATGCGCGCCCGCCGGATCACCGGCCAGTCATTTTCCCCGATCCCGTAGCTCTTGAACATGCGCTGCGTCCGGCCCGGCAGATCGGCCCAGGACCCCGCGCGCCACTTCGCCGCCTGAGACATGAACTCCAGGCCGAAGGACTGGCGCTGGACCTCTGTCAGCCAGCCCAGACCCGAGGCGCGGATTGTGAAGTCGGCCAGGCGTGCGGCGCTTTCGACGTGCAGCTCCTCCAGCTCATAGCGTGCCGTCGCGTTGCCGATATCCACCGCGTTCTCGAAGATCAGTCCCGCCTCGTTCGCCTGTGCCCGCATGGCGGGCGACGTGGCCAGCCGCACAAGCTGGCGCATGAACCCGAGCCTGGACATGCCGACAAACCCGGCCGCGATCCGCTGTGTGTTGAAGTCGGTGACGCTGGAAATGATTGCAGAGCCGAGGTGCGCGCTCGTCAGGTAATTCCGCAGGGCGGCGGCCCCACGCGCCACCCTGGCGCTTTGGGGCATGTTCGACCGGCCGGTGAAAAGGTCCATCATGTCGTCGGCTACTTTCGACTTGCGCCGGGCGCGATCAAGGGCGTTCGGCTCTGCCGAGCGGCTGGCCAGTTGCTGCGCAGCGTCGGACAGATACCGGAATGTGTGGAACGGGTTCGGCCCCAGCTCCTCCATCATCGCGATATCCATCGCCATGTTGTCGAGGTGGCCCATCATCACGCGGAACGCGTCCTGCCCACTGCCGAAGCGCTCGGAATAGTCCATCCAGTCGTCGGCGCTCTTGAACTTGAAGAACCGATGATCGGCCCGGCGGTTATACATGGCCGAGCCATAGCGCGCGGCAGGCGAGCGGCGCGAATACCCGTCTGTGCGGATCGCCTCGAAGGCGTCTTTCATCAGCACCTCCAGCGTCTCGTTCGTGAAGGCCAGCCCGTTGTTGAAGTCCCGGCCCATTGCCTCCAGATCGAGGCGCGGCATGATGAAGTCGCGCCACTCCCGGTAGGTCGCCCTGCGCACCTTGGCGCTGTCATGCGCCTGGGGAAGCCCCCAGTCCGAGCGCTTGCCGATATGGCCACCGGCCGCGTTGAAGCGCAGCCGCGCCTTCTCCGCCACCCCGGCCCAGGACTGAGCAATCGCACGCGCCGCCGCATCTCCGGTGTCCTCTCCGAACACCTCGCGCACCACCTTGCGCAGCATCTCCGGCTTGCGCCGCTGGCCGACCAGGTTCGCGCGGAAGGTGCGCACCGCGTCCGTCATGTCGCGCCGGAAGCTGCGCCGCACCGCCTCATACTTGCCCGCCAGGGTCGAGCCACCAGCGCCGCGCGTGTTCGACACCAGGTCTTGCAGATACTGCGCCGGGTCCAGCTCGCCGCGAATGTTGCGATGCCGCTGGAGCCGCTCAATCTGGCGGCGACTTGCCGCCGCCTGGAGCTGCATCACGCGGCGCTTTTCCGCGGCCTCGGCGCGCGCCTTTCCCTGCACCGCCCGAGCGGCCTCGATCTCGGCCTGCGTGTGGCCCATGCTGCGCTGGAACTCGCGGAAAGCGCCGTCATACTCCCGAAGGATGCGCTCGGCCCGTTCGCGGTCCATCTCGCCGCCCGCCACCGCCCGGTTGATACAGTCCCTGAGTGACATGCCTTATCCCTTCACACATATATCGAGGACGGCCACCGCCTCGTCGTCAGCATCCAGCTCGGCCGCAAGATCGGCGCGCGACTTGACCACCGCGATCTCGTTGCCCTCCTCGTCAAACCCACGGGCCACCGGCACCGCGTCGAACAGCCCGCCGATCCCGGGTTCGGCCGCCGGCTCGATCCTGGTGTTGGCGATCTGGGCGCGCACGCCGTCGCCGTTTACCGGATCCGCGAAGTCTTCGAGGGGATCAGGTGTCGCTGCGCCCGAACGCGCAGGTTCTGCATTGCGTCCAGAAGTGCCAGTTCCTGCCCCAGCGAGGCCATTTCGCTCAACCTCTCGTCGGACAGCATCTGCAACCCGCTGGGCTGCGTCTTTGAGCCTTCCGCTTTCCTTGTAGGCTTTCGCGCCATCGTTCAACGCCTCCGATATTGGCCCGGCCCGGTGTGCCAGTTTCTGCACCGCCGCCAGGGCTTGTTCCACCTGCTGTCTGGTCCGCTTGTTCGTCGCCGTGTCCAGGCGGTTCGCGCCCGTTCCCTGGATGCGCTCGGCCCGCTCGTCCAGAGTGCGGAACACGCTGCGATCATCCCGCATGATCCGCATAGCCCGCTCCAGCACCTTCGCCCGCTCCAGGTAGAGGCTTTCCACGATCTCCTGTTCCCCGAACAGATCGGCCGTCACCTCGCGCGACACCGGAGCCCGGAGGGCTTGCGCCAGGATGCTTTCGGCCTGGGCCGTGGTGTCCGGTCCGGTGCGCTTGAGGAGCTGCATCATCGCGGCGTGCATCCGGGGATCATCCACCATTCTGCCCACAAGCTCTGCGAAGCGCTCCGGCACCACCTCGTTGATGAACATATCGAAGGCTTCATCGGACAGCCGCGCCAAGGATTGCGCCCGGGCGATGCCGGGACCGGCGGGCAGTTGCGTGATCGCATCCGGCCGCACGCGCAGAACCCGGGCCGCGTCCCGCGCCATCGCCGTGGACATGCCGTCGCTGGCCTCCGCGATGTTCTTGAGCGCCGCCAGGACGCGGATATCCTCCGGCGAGAACCCGTCGACCTCGCGGAACACGCGCGCCGCCATCGTGATCTCTTGGCCGGTCTGTTCCATGATCCGCCGCGCCAGGCCGGTGCGCTGGTGCCCGTCAGCGATTGCCCGCGATCCGTCGGCGTATTCGTAGACGATCACGATCCCCGCGCGCTCGGGATGCCACTCGGTTACGTCGAGAAGGCGCCGGGTCTGGCCGCCCTCGGCCACGACATTCGAGCGGAATTGAAAAACGTCCGGCTGCACCAGAAGCTCGCGCGGGTCCACCTCCTCGATCTCGCCATTGAGGATCGAGGGGCGCGGCTTGGCGAAGGTCGGCCGATCCGGCATGTCCGGCGTGCCACCCCCGTGCGCCACCTGTGCGGCCGTCTGGGCGCGCTCCAGATGTTCCCGCACCTCTGCCCCATCCCCGCCGTCGGTTGCCGCCTCCTCGTCCTCCAGATCGCGCCGAAGCTGCTGTGCGATGATCTGCGCCTCTGGATCGCCCGAAGCCTCGGCCGCGTCGATCAGCGTTTCGCGCCTGTCCCGCAGAACTTCGCCCAGCCGCGTGATCGACCGCAGACCGCCGCCCAGGGCGCCGCCGACCGCAAATCCAAATGCAGCGTTTTCCAGTATGCTTTCTTCCGGAAGCCCAAGCTCTCGCAAAAAAGCGTTCCGCGCAGGCGTTGTCGCCGCCTCGGTCGCGGCGGTGATGCTGCCCTCGATCAGCGCCGTTGCGAGGATGCCAGCCCTCGCCACCGCGCCGATAGGCAAGGTGAGGACAGTTTCGATGTTGTCGAAGCCAGCGCCAAAACCACCGGCAATTTGGCCGAAGACCCCCGACGCTCCACGCGCCCGCATCAGAACCTCGTCGCGGCGCTCGACCTGCGACAACATCTCTTGCGTCATTTTTTCGCGGCGTTCGAAAAGCGACGCAGGTGTAATCTCGTCGGGGTATGAAATGCCCGCCGCTTCCAGCTCCTCGATAAACCGCGTCAGGGTTTCCTCGTCAGGATGAAACCTCTGGCTGTATATGGAATAGAGGGTTTCCAAAGAAATCGGCGAATTATTCAGATCTCGCGCGCCACTCTCGAACCCGAAAGGAGAAAGGTCAGGAGCCACCGGGCGAATGGTGCTGTTGAAGTATCCAATGAACGGTTCGTAAACCTCATTGAGAAAGCGATTGCGCGATCCAAATTCCCCGACCATTTGCTCGCGCTCGAACATTGCGCGAGCAGCTTCACCAAAAGTAGCCCTCGGCCCTGCCGTGGCGCGTGGATCAATCGGCTGGAGTTGCACAAGCCTGGCCATCAGTCGAACTCCCGAAGATCGAAGGTCAGAACGCCGCGCTGGTTGCTGCCGTCGGTCAGGAACACGTTTCCATCAGCATCGACCGGCACCAGGACATACGGGTCATCAGGCGACGGCCGCAGCCCTTCGATGGTGCGCTCCAGCGCCTCGGCCGAGAATGGGCGTCCCGCGCGATCCACCACATGGCCGCGCGCAATCTGCGTGAGCTGGTCGTCGGTGATGCTGCCGATTGCCCGGTTGAGGCGACGACGATCCCAGCCAGGTGGCAGGAGCGTGGCCCCGTAGCGGGTTTCAGCCATGCCGCCGGTGCCGTCGGCCTGCTCGCCCAGCGCCATGCGGTAGCCAGCCTCCAGGTCGCCCATCTCGATCGCCCGGCCGCCTTCGGCTATCGCCAGACCTCGCGCATAAGCCAGCGCCGTGGTGTCCAGATCGCGGATGCCCTCGGGCGCGATTATGTCGGCTTCGAGAAGCGGCGCGAGAACCGTCTCGCGTGCCGCCGCCAGATCGGTGGCTGTGCCGCCCTCCAGCCGCGTATCGGCCGCGCCGCGAAGGATCACGCCCGCCGCCTGCTGGTTGCCCATCGCATAGACCGCACCGGCCGCGTAGATCACCGGCTCCGATTGTCCGATCCGCGAGAAGATCGCCATCGCCTGATCCTCGCCCATCTCGGCCACCGATCCGAGGAACGCGGCGCGCTGGGCGCGTGAGCTGTTCTGGAACAGCTCCGAGATGCCGTCCAGTTCGGCTTGCGTCAGTGGCACCGGGTAATCCACGCCTTCCGGCCGGGTGTGGGGTGCCAAAAGATCGACGCGCCGGGAGATAATCGCGCCCACATGCTCCATGTCCCGCGCCCCTGCCAAGTCCGGCAGATCCACGCCGACCGATCGCGCGAAGCGCACCGGATCGCTTTCGGCCATGCCCCGGCGGTGATCCGACCACTCGCCCAGGCGCTCGATCACGCGCTGCGTGGTCAGGGCCTCGGCCCCATAGCTCTGCCCCTGCGCTGCAAGGACGGCAAGCGATGCCCGCGCATCTTCCAGCACCGCGTCCCGCTCGGCCGCGCTCATGCCGCGAAGCTTCTCCACGTCGCGGTGGAACGCCTCGACCTCGTTGATTGCGGCCAGAACCTCGGGATTGCCCGCCGCCCGCGCGCGCAGCCCGTCATAGTCCACGTCCTCGACCAGTGCGCCGTTCATGGCCAGTTGCTCGACCAGGGGAAGGCCAACCGTCTCGGCCGAAACCGCGTCCTGCACCTGGCGGATGCGGTCTTGCAGGCTTTCGATGATCGCGGCCCCGCCCAGGTCCAGATCGCCACGCTCGGCCGCTGCCGCCATGTCGTCCCTGATCCGTTCGACGTAGCGCATCAGCTCGTCGCCCGTCATGCTGTGGGTTGCCACCGCAGCGTCGGCCACCTGGAACTCGATCCGCGCCTCGCGCTGGAGATCGGGATAGGGTGACAGCGCAGCCAGGATGCGCTCGCGCTCCTCTTGCGGGATCGCCATCGGCACGCCCGCCTCGGTCATTTGCACATAGGCGTTGATCGTCTCCGACATGCCCCGCTCAAGCCGCCGCCGTTCGGCCTCGGCCGCAGTCCGGCGCGCGCTTTCGGTCGAGCGCGCCCGGCTTTCCATCGAGCGCAACAGCTCCAGACTTTCGCCCGCAGGCAGCGGAGAATTGCCGGAGAACACCTGTCGCCGGTATTCCTCGACATACTGGCCCGGCGCGGCCGAACGCATGAAGTCGGCCTCGATCATCAGGCGGCGCGCGCCCATCGTGATCTCGGCCATGTTCGAGGCGATAGCGTCGGGCGTCATGATCCCGGCGCGCGTCGGATCGGCCGGATAGGTGCGCCCGGCAATCGTGAACTCCTCGCGCGGCCCGAATTGTGCCAAGGTGTCGGTCGCCTGGGCCATGTGGTCGGCCAGCTCGGCAGCGGTCGCGCCGGTCAGCGCCAGGCGCTCGGCCTCGGATCGCGTTGTGGTCACAATCTGGCCCAGCGCCTCCTCCTGCCGCGCCATCACGCGACGCTGGGAAAGCTCGACTGCCTGGCGCTCGGCTGCGATCCGGCCCCGGTCGAACTGCGCTTGCAGCTCCGTGGCCAAGCCCGGCAGATCCCGGGGGAGCTCGGCCATAACCTGCGCCCGAACCGTCTCCATTTCCTCGCGCAGCCGTCCGAGATCGCCGTCGGCCCGCTGCATCGCGGCCCGCATCCCCTCCTCCAGCGCGGCCGAGGCGCGCGCGGTGATTACGCGGTCCGCAGCCCGGTTGAACGCCGCATCCCGCACGGTGAACGGAAGGCGCGGCTCGAACGTCGAGCTGTTCAGCGTCTCCAGCTCATACTCGGGCGTGCCGGGCACCGTGACGGTGACGCCCTCGCGCCCCGCGCGCGCCTCGGCGCGGCTGATCCAGAGGTCTGCGAACTCCTGCGCGGTCATGGTGTCAGGGTTGCCGCCGTTGAGCCGGACAGCATCCCGGCCGACCACGGCCGAAGCCAGACGCGGCCCGGCGGTCAGAAGGTTGATCGCGCCCTGCGCGCCTTGCTGGTGCGCCAGATAAATCTCACCCAAGGTCGGCTGCCGCCCGAGCGCGGTCGCAAGGGCGCTGATGTTGTCCCGGGTAAAGCGCGCGCCTGCGTCCGCCGCCTGATCCACGTCAAAGCGGTTGGCCAACCCATATTGCGCAGCCGTGCTGTCGATGAACTGGAACAGCCCCCCGGCCGAGCTGTTCGGGTTCTGCGCGCCTGGATTGAAGTTGCTTTCGAGGCTGGCAATGACGGCCAGAACGCCAGGGTCGACGCCGTGCGCCTCGCCTGCCCGAGTGATCGCCGCCCTGACCCGCGTCGGTCCGGGCCGGAGCCCGTCGCCCTGCGCGCCCATCGTGACGGTTGCATTCGGCCCGCGAAGCTGCCGGAGCCCCCATTGCGGCCCCCGCTCGTCAACCGCTGCCAAGGCCTCTTGTTCGCCCCGCGCGGTCTGCACCTGCTCGACCGCCGGGCGGATGAAGGCGTTGGCCGGCCCGAGGATATCCTGGAACGCGGCGAAGGTCTGCTCGCGCCCGCGACCAAGCTCCGGCCGGGGCGAAACCTGGGGAGCGACAAGGGCAGGGCCGTAGCGTCGAATTGAAGGCATGGTTTACCCCATCAGTTGATACGCATCGACGCCGATCTGTGCGGCGCGGCCGAAGCCGCGCAGCATCGAGGATCGTGCCTCGGACATGAGCCCCCGCGCGCGAAGGCGGGACATTGCAGCGCGGTTGTCGGCGTTCTGCCGGGTCACGTCCAGGTTCCGCTCGGCCAGGCGTCTGGTGCTTTCGGCCACGTTCACCGGCGTGCCCACGCCAATGTCGAGCCCGTTGGCGAGCTGAATCACCTTCTGCTCGCCCGTCAGCTCGGCATATTCCCGCGCCAAGTCGCGCGCCCGCGCCGCACCTTGCGCCTCCTCCTGGATCGCCTGAGATCGAGCGAACGCGGCCTGGTCCTTTGCGGCCCGGCTCGCGGCCACGCCCTGCCCAATTGCAGCCAGAGCCGAGCCGGCGCTTAGAACCTGGGACAGCGTGACGACACCAGAGCCAGCCGCTGCCGCCCCTGCGCCTGCCGCTGGGCCTGCGCCCGCGAACATTGCGCCGACGGAGGCGCCGGCGCTGGATACCGCCGTCCCGATTGCCGTGAAAACCGTTGCCATGCCCGCCTCCTCAAAAGCGAATATCGTATGTTATCGACCGCAGGAGAAACGGCATAGGTTCGATCTGCGTGATCTCCACCGTCGGCTCCTTCTGCCAGCGGCCGATCCCGCCGATGCGCTTTGGCCCCGTGAACAGAACCTCCTCCAGCGTCGGGTCCATCAAGCCGCTGTCGTAATTCTGGAGTGACACTTGCCGAGGCCGCCCGCCGTCTTGCCCCGTGATCGCCACCGCGCCGGTGCGTTCGAGCTGGAGAAGCGCGCGGAAAATGCGCATGTTCTGCATCGTCGGGGACAGCTCGCCCCGGCCCTTGTAAGGGTGCAGCACGATCCTCGGCACCTGCTTGAGCCCGACCTCGGCCGATCTGACACAGGACGCCGTGCCCAGGTCGATGGAGCCCGAGGCCACCGTGAACGCGCCGAGCGGCAGGCCGTCGCCATGCACCTCGACCACTTGGCCCTCCAGCCACGGATAAGCCGATACGTCGATGGTCGATCCCGAGCCCGGGATCGAGACGCTGCAATCCGACATGAACGCATCATCGAACTGTTCGAGGAAGTGCCAGGTCGCGCCGTGGAGGTCGCGCTCGACCATTGCAAAGGCGTCACCGCCCTGCGTTGTGGCGAACGCCAGAGGCGTGCCTTGCGTTTTGATGCGGAAGAAGCCCGTCACCTGCTGGGCGCGGTCGATCACGCACATGGCCGCTGGCACGTTATTCCCGCTGCGATCCTGCCCGGTGTTGGCAATCAGGAGGATCGTCGGCTCGTCCACGTCGCGCGCGCGGCGCAGCACAAGAGATCGAGGCGACGACATGAGGTGCCCGGCCAGGAGTGACACGGGCTCGGCCGAATAGCTTTGCTCCGTATCGGTGAACAGATACTCGCGCAGCGCGCGGCCGTTGCGATCCACGAACAGCGTGCCGCCCTGCACGTCGACCGGCTTCACGTCGGGGCTGGAACCGTGGCGGCTCGTCACCTTGAGCGCGATGTTGTCGATGGTGATCGGCTCGTCCGGCACATAAATCTCGGCCGAGCTGGTGAAAATCTGGAGATGCCGACCCGGATAGATGTTCTGGATCGTAACCTGGTCGTCAATGTTCGGGGCGACGACAATCGGAGACGCGGCCACCGGGTCCGCATCTTCCTTGAAGTCGAACAGCGCGCCCGCCCGGCTGGCCACGATCACGTCGGGCCGCGCCTTGAAGCCGCCCATCCAGTGTCGCCCCTGGTAGAAGGTGCCGCAGCTCGGATAGCCGCGCGTGGCGCTCCATAGCGCGTCAAAGTCCTTCTTGCCGAACTGCTTGCGAGACAGCACCACCGTGCCGTCGCCGGTCAGAATGTCGATCACCAGGATCGGCCAGGGCTTCTTGCCGTCCTTGCCGGTGAACTCGACCTCCAGATCCGCGTTCGCGCCCGACCCCTCGTTGATCCGCACCTCGACCGAGGTGATATCCGGCAGGCTTTCGACTGCCGCCTCAAGCCGCGAGGCATTGGTGGCCGCGTCTCCGGCCCAGGTGATCTCGTCGCTGGTGGTGCCGTTGTATTCGACCAGGAGCTTGTGCCCGCTGGCCATGCCGTCAAAGCGCAGGAACTGGATTTCGTTCTCGCCGCCACCGGTGTTCTTGTCGCCAAAGGCGAACTCTGTGATGGTGTCGAACTCCAGCGGGCTCGACCGCCAGTCCCGATCGGTGCCCAGGCGCTGCACGATGTAGGGCGGCTGGTCCTGGTGGTAGAAGATCAGCGTGTCCAGGTTCGGCGCAGCCTTGACCGCTGCCACCTGCGCGTCGGTGTGCGGGATCGAGATCGCTGCCAGCCACGCGCCGGTCGATCCATCGAACACGTCGCAGCACCCGCCGGTCATCGCCAGGATATACTCGTCCCGGATGCTGGCCGTCAGCCGGTGCAGGGAGAACGCGCCGACCGTGCCGCCGGAACTGTATCCCGCCTCGATCTGCATCTCCACGCCGGACAGCTCGACCGTCGCACCCTTGAGATCGACCGCCGACGGGTTGTCCACGATAACGCGCCAGTAGCGCGCCGTGCCCAGGAGCGTGTCAGGCGCTGCGCCGAACCGGCGGTTATAGGCGATATTGCCCGCGGCGAAGCTGGCCGCATCCGCCCAGGTCGAGCCGTCCGGGCTGGTCTGGAGCGTGACGTTCGCCGTCGAGACACCGGCCGGGAAGCCGACGATCCTGAGATCACGCAGATCGAACAGGGACACCGCCTGCGCGCCGCCCAGGTCCAGCCGCGCGATCTCGTATTGCTTTGCTGTGCCCACGCCCCTGGTGGCGGTGCCCGTTTTCAGAAGGGTGGTCCGGTCGCCGTCCGTCAGGTTTGCGGCCGTGCCGCCGTTCGCGGCCGTGACGGTCGCGCCGGTCAGGTCGAGTGCCGAGATCGGGCCGCGCTGGAGCGCACGGAACCGCCAGCCCTCGCGCCGTTTCGCCCCGCCCTGGGGCAGCGGCACCGCGTTTTCGATGATCCGCGCCGAGTTGTAGAAGAACGACACGTCCTCGCGGCTCCAAAGGAGCGGATCGAACTCCCCGGCCGAAAGGCTTGTCTGAACAAATCGGGACGTGGGCATCAGTAGCCCCCCCCGAAGCGGGCGCTCCAGATCGGGTCGTGATCGTCCAGGAGCGAGCGGGTCGGATCGCCGGTTGCATCGGCCTCGGTGGCGGTGCGGAACAGCCCGCCCCGGCCGAACTCGCTCGGGTTGCCATAAGCGATCTGGCGGTGGAGCTGCTCCTTGCTGGCGTTCTCCGTCACCGGCAGCGCCAGGGTTGCCGCGACGGCCTCGATTGCGAGCGTGTGGAAGTATCCCGGCCACTGGCTTTCCGGAACGCGCCAGATGTATTCGATCACCACCCGGTCATAGTCGCAGAACAGCCAGCGCTCCTGGATTTCGTAGAGGAACACCTGGGGGGCGCGCTGCTGCGTCGTGTTGAACACGGACAAGGGCTTGCCAACACGATCCGTGCGCAGCGTCGGCAGAAGGAAAGCCCGCTTCCATTCGTTGATCGGCGTGCCCGCCGCGTCCTCGGCCAGCACCTTGCGGCGTGTGGCAAAGCTCCAGTCGTGCGATCCGAGAAGCTGGAGGATCGTCGGCTCGTAGAGCTGGTTCACCTTCTCAGCCGTGTCGCTGTCCTCCTCAAACGAGGAGATCGCCGGCTCTCCCAGGCGAGCCAGCGCTTGCGATGCAACGTCCACTCTGCTGTCGATCATGTCAGCCCCCTAAGAAAAAGGGCCGGGGCTGTCATGGCCCCGGCCCGCCCCTCGCATCCACACCCCAGCGGATCAGATGAAGGCGTCGATCGCCGCGATGGTGACCGCCCCGCCGCTGATGGCCGAGACGTGCGCATCGAAGTCGGCATTCGAGGCGTGGATCAGGATGCGATCCCCGACGCTCAGAAGATCGGCGGCGGTGTTGAAGTAGCCAGCGCGCTTGACGGCGGCTTTGGTGTCGCTTCCGGCATTGTAGCTCCAGATTTTCACGCCACCGCCGGAGCCGCTGTGGTTCTCCAGTCCTTGCAGGTTGAAAGCCATGATGGTTCTCCAGTTTCAGTTTCAGGAGGGTGCGAGCGTCAGAACTCGTTGCAGGTGATCTCGACCACGCCACCGGCGTCGATCTCGACGGAGCCTGCCGAGAACAGCATGTTGGCGAGGAAGCTCGTCTTGGTCGGGATGTAGTAGACCTCCATCCGCTGATCTATTCCGATGGCGTGCCCGATGGCCGACTTCGCATAGGCAAAGGTGGTCCGGTCGCCGCCGGTCAGGTCGAGCCCGCCCTCGGCGCGGGTTGCGATCCACTTGAACGACATGCCCAGGAAGCTGTTGATATCGCCGTTCACCAGGGCGCGCACCGTGTTGAAGTCCGCGCTCGTCACCTCGGTTTCCCCGAGGAGCCCTTCGCGGCCGACGTAGGAGCCCACATAGGTGATCTCTTCGTCCTCGCCCACGCCGTTGTCGCCCAGAAGGCGAGACGCGCGACGGAGCTTTGCCACGTTGAGGTTACTGTTCGCCCCGCCAATATATTTGCCCACGGTCAGGGTCGTTGCGGTCGCTTCCAGCGCGTCGATAATGAGCTGGTCCTCGCGGCGGCTGATCGCCTTGGCGATGGAACCGGCCAGTTCCTGCCGCTCGGAGATGTTGGTTTTAGCATCATCGAACACGTCGGTATATTCGGCGGCGTTCCAATCTTCGAGCGTGGCCGTCGCGTTGGTGTGCGCGAGGTTCATCGGCACAACGTCGGTCTGCTTCACCCGGCGGGTTGCCAGGCCAGCGGCCAGTTTCGGGAAGCGGTGCGTCGAGCCGACAACGCCGGTCTTTACGCGCGTGGTATCGCGCAGCTTGCCCATGTCCTGATAGGCGTGCTTCACATCAGCGTCGAAGCTGGCGATTGCTGCGGTCGAGAGAGAGGTGGACATTGCGTCGCTCCTTCAAGGTTTCAATCGGGGGAGATCGAGGGCCTTGAGGGTTACGGGCCTGTCGCCTGAGCCGGGTGCCGTTCCTCGCGGGTCTGCATCTTGTGCGCCAATATGCCACCAGCCGCGCGGTCTGGCAAGCTCGCATAAAAAGCGCCCCGGCGGGAGGGGATTGCCGGGGCAGTTCCAACAGGGAGGTTTCATACAGGCTTTCGCCTGCGAAACCTATAGCACGCCGGAGCGGATCGATCCAGTGGCTTGCGGCGAGTTGCCAAACGCCTTCTGCATCAGGCGCTGCGCCTCTGCCATAGCCGCATCTTTCTCCGCGCCCGGCGGCATCCGGCTCGCGATCGCGTGCTTGGCGTAGGCCTCCTGCGGCGTCACCGATCCATCCGCGCCGTCCGCCATCGGGATCGGTTTCTCGCCCAGCTCGCCGGTCAGAATGCGGTGGAAGATGCGCGCCGCGCGGCCGGTGCCAACCATCTGGGCGAACTCGGCCACGTCCTGATCGTCTTTCAGCACGCCGCGCTGGGCCAGCTTCTCGGCGTAGGCGCCGATGGTGTTGACGATGGTGCTGGCTTCCTTCTGGCCGACCTCCCTGACCAGCGCGGCCATTTCCTGCTCGCCGCTGATCTTCTGCGCCTCCTCGTTCGAGACCCCAATCGGAATCCCGTTTTCCGCGATCCCGCTCAGGCCCTCGCGCATGAGCCGGGTAAACGCCTTGTCGGGGATACCGAGCTTGTGCGCCGCCTTGCGGAAGGCATCGACGTAGGGCTTCGAGGCTTCGCTGTTCAGCTCGGCCGCGATCCTGTCGTCGTCGCCCTCGGCATCGAACACATAGCCGTCGGGGTCGTCGGGCACCGCGCCCTCCAGCTTGCCCTCGTCCCTGCCCTTCTGGGACAGTTCGCGCCGCGCCCCCTGGTAGGCCTTGGCCAGCTTCGCCAGCGTCTCGTCAGCCGTCGAACCCACAAGATGATCCGGCAGTTCCATGCCTTCCGGCAGCTTCCAGGCGTCACCTTCGCCAGCGCCTTCGTCGGCCTTGGTGGCGAAGTCCAGAATCGAGGAGATGCCTTCGCCCTCGCCACCTTCGCCTCCAGCGCCTTCCCCTTCGTCGCCGCTGCCGCCGTCTCCGTTGCCTTCGCCCGAACCTCCCGAGCCTTCATCTGCCGGGCTCCACACGGGGTCGTGATGTTGCAGGAGTTTCCACATGCACGTCGTTTCCTCTTTCGCTGGGGTGTGGGTTTTCGTGTCAGCCCGCGAGGAGCTGGTTCACCTGCTCGTTGACCTCGGCCTTTGCCTCGCGCAGCCGGGTGACAGCGGGCCATTCGCCGGTGCGCTTGCCGTCGTCGTCAGCGACGAACGCCTGCATGTCAAGCTCCTTGATCGCCGCGTCGATCTCCTTGTTGAGCGACGTGATCGCGCGCTCGATCCGGCGGCGCGAGCCCCGGTTCACCTTGGAGCGCTTCACCTCGACCTCGATCCGGGCGGGCTGGCTGGACTTCGCGACCGCGATCTTGGCCTCCAGGTCTGCCACGGTTTCGTTGCTGTCAAGCTCGATCCCGAGGCCCTTGGCCTCCCTGATCAGATCATCCTTCTTGGCCATTGCCTTCTCCTTCTTGCGCCAGGGTGATGTTGTGAACGATGTCGAACACGACTTGCGCCATGCCCTCCCGGTAGAACGCTGCATCGGCCCCCTGGCCCGGCACGCAGCGCGTCAGGTTGACGTAGCGGTTATACATATCCGCCAGCACCTCGCGTCCGGCAGGCGTCGAGAACACCACCGCGTAAAGCTCTGGGTCGATCCCTTGCTTTACCGGCGCGTCGGCTTCGGTGCGGCGCATGAGATCGCGCCAGGCGTCACTGTCCGCGTTCTGAAACAGTGCATCGAGTCCGGTGTTACCGACCGCCATTCTGCTGCGCCTCCTGCGCTTCGACGGCCGCTGCCGCCACGTTGGGATCGGCCCCCTGCTGGGCCGCGCCTTGTGCAGCCGCCGCCTTTTTCAGCTGGGCCTTTTGCTCCGTGGTGGTGCGCAGGTCCATCGGCACGTTCATCAGGTCGCCCAGGCGCGGCGCGACTTTCTCCAGGTCCATCTCGAACGCCATGAGCGGATCGCCGCCAATGGCTTTCAGCATCTCCATGAAGCGCACGATGTTCTCGACCTCCTGCATGGCTTCACCCCGCGCAAGCGGGCTCGTCATGCGCACCTCAATCAGAAACTGGTCGATCTGGAGCCCTTGCGTCGGCAGGATTTGCCTGGCCTCCAGGATATCGACCACACGCTGCACGGCCGGGATCACGAACTCGGCATAGAGACGGCCGAGGCCCCCGGCCTGGTCTGCCACCAGCTCGCGGGCACGCTGCACGAACTCCGTCGCGGTGCGGATCGGGCCAGCCTCGGGCGGCAGGCTGTTGTCACCGATCACCTTGCGGATATTCATGTGCAGCGTGTCCAGCACCAGCTCGCCAAAGTCGATCCGCTGGGGATTGTCGAGGCGCTGGAGGCTGGGGCCGTCCGGCCCGCCGTTGCGGCGCACCTTGATGATCGAATAGGGCTTGATCGAGACCGGCCCGTTGAGCCCGTTCTCGGTCGCGGTGTAGACGCCCGCCACGGCCACGGCCACGGCGCGGAGCGTCAGCTCCACGATCTTGTTGGCGGTCCGTATATCAGGCAGCGCGAACAGCACCGGACCCCGGCCCCGGTTCTCGCCGGGCAGCTTGGAGTAGCGCGGCGTCACGAATGGCGAGGTGCGGCTCTGGCGCTCGACCAGGCGGGCCTTGTCCGACCCCCGCTGCCAGAACACCTCGTAGCGGAACGGCCGCTCGCGCTCGTCATAGTCGCGGTAGACCACCGAGGCGAGCTTGACCATGCCGGGCGTCGGCTTCCCGGCCTCCTCTTTCAGCTTCTCGGGCAGCGTTGCGTCAGGCCATTCAGCCAGGATCGCGTCGGCGCGCAGCTCGTGCCAGAAGAACCAGCGATCCAGCCGTCCGTTCGGCCCCTCGTAGGCGTAAAAATGCGACAAGGGCATGGCCTGGAAGATCACCGGCTCACCCAGAAAGTCTTCGTTCGGCATCACCTTCATGCCGCCCTGACCATAGTGCCAGTCGATATAGGTTTCGTTCGAGGCGGTCGGGAAGCCTGGCCCGTTGAACACGGCCTGCACGATGTTGGTGACCGCCTCCAGCTCGGCCTTGGCCTCGTCCTTCGGCTTTCCCACGGCCTCCCTGAACATTTCGTCCGGCATCTGCTCGGCCGCTGGCCCGAGCCCGATCTCGAACCAGTCCTGGAACTGCGGGGTGAAGTCCGAGGAGAGGCGGTTGGCCGCGCGGATCACCGACACCTGGGGCGTGCTGTCCCAGTTGTAAGCGGCCTTCTGCTGCCCCTCCTTGCGCCTGGTGAAATTCTCGCGGTCAGGGAACGTCAGATCCATTGCCTCGCGGTAAATCTCGTCCGAGGCTTCCTTGTCGCGCTTCGCGGCAGAAATCGCCCTCAACGCCTTACTAACGTCCCACTGTGCCACGATCAGCCCCCGAGCGTATTCTTGAGGCGCCTGGACAGGTTGCCGATCAACATGTCACGGCCGCGCGTGCTGCCAGCCGACCCGCCGCCCCGCTCGGCGCGCTGCTGCGCCCGGTTCGACTCCTCGTTCGAGGCTTGCCGCTCGCGCCGTGCCTGCGCTGCCTGCTTGCGCGCCTCCTCTCGCGCCCCGCTGTCGCCACCGCCAAAAATTCCGCCCATCATCGCCTCCATAGGTAAAGGCTCAAATCCCGACCAGTCGGGGAAAAGCCTGTTGCTGGCCCGCAATCTAGCGGCTATCCGGCGATAGCGCCATGATTTTCAGAAACTCCTTGACGGCCGAGCGCCGAGCGGGGCGGCTATTTTCGCGCCCTGCCAAAGCCATAAACTCAAATCCCGACCAGTCGGCGAAAGCCTTGTTGCCGGCCCGCAGTCGAACTCGAAGCCGAACCACGACGCGAAGCGGACCGCTCTTTCGTCGTCCGAGGCCACCCACGCGCGCAGCTCGTCATACACCGCGCCGCTGTCCCGAAAGATCGTGTAGAGCCGGAACAGCGGGCGAAGCTCGGCGGAGGATCGGATGCGCTCGCCGGGGTATGAGACGAACCAGCCGCGGCGGTTCACGTCGGGCATGATCGCCATACTGGCCACAAACTCGCCCTCGTCGTCCTCCAGTGTCCAGGCCCACTTAGCCGTCGTCGCGACCATTTCGGGCAAATACGGTTGAGCGAACGCTTCCGCTCGTTCCTCGGGCCTTAGCCTCGACAACATCTCGTGCAACGTCCTGTTGCCGGTGATCCCGGGATGGAGCAATCCCATAGCCATCGTCTCCCTGTATGCGTCCTGCCCAATCGGCCCTGGCCACCGCGCGCGCCGCCGCCCGCCGGCTGCCGCCCTCCTGATCGTCCGATCCCTGGAGGTGGTGCGGCTTGAGATCGAGGTGGAACTCCTGCACGTCGATGCGGTGCCAGATACCCTCTCGGATCGGCAGTCTTCCCGCCACGTTGCGGTGGAACGTCGAGCGGCGCATGTGGATGCGTCCCTTGCTGTCAGTCCTGACCACGCCGGAGCGCGGCCACACCGCGTCGTCATGAACCATGAAGCTCGGCAGCATCGCCACATTCCCCCGGCAGGCACGCATCAGCGACGGGATGGACAGGTCGAGATCTGGCTCGATCATATCAAACCCCAAGACTTTAACACTGCCTCAGCCTCGGATACGGACGAAACCACGGCCACCGCGGCCCCGGCCCGCCTTAGATCGGCGTGCGTTTCAGCTTGAGACGATGATACGCGCCCGCCCGGGGCCTTGACCTCGACCCCGTAAAACCGACCTTGCCACACTATTTCAATGTCCACCCAGCCAGCCCTGGTGCCCATCTTGCGCGCCTTGGCGACCTGGCGCGCGGCCTCAGGCCCGGCCATGTCAAGCTCGTTCGGGCTGTGGTGGTAGATCGCATCGCCCGGCAGCACCAGGTCGAGGAGATCGAGGACCGCCCGATGGATCGGCCCCTCGCGGTCCTGGCGCGGCGCGCTGGTGTCGCCGTCAGCCTTGTAGAACGCCCGGAGCCGGGCGGCTGTCATGCGGTTACTCATAGCCGATTCCTCGCCCGGGCAAGCGCGTCGGCCAGGCGCTTGCGTGGTCGCGCCACGGCGCGGGCATCGGTCCCCGGTCCACGTTGCGGTTGAACATGCGGCTAACCCCTTGATAAGTGAAAACCACCATGCACCGCACCCCGCTACATGCTCAATCAAAAACGTCGAAATCACCATCCGCCTGGAACGATCCGCCGCCCTGGCCGTCGGTCCTGCGCCCGCCGAGTCGGTCGAACTCGCCCACGCCGAGAAAGCCATAGCCCGCCCCGTCGCATATGTGGCTTTCATCGTTCTTTGAGGGCTTGTCAGCAAAACGATCCTCGCCGGACACCGCCAGGCGTTTGAAGTGCCAAGCCCCCATCAGCCCCTTGTGCAGCATCGGGCAGTTGCGCTTGTTCACCAAGAGCCCCGGCTTGCCGTCGATCATCCGCTCGCACGGTCCGGCGATCGCCGCGAACCGCATCTTCGGGTCCTGCGTCGGCGCTGGCTCCAGGTTGATGCCGTGCTGCGTGCGCAGCCAGTCGAAGCTCGCCGTCTCAAAAATCTCGTCGCGCTTGCCTCCGGCAGGGTCGCCCCAGCCCTTGCCGGTCAGACCTTTGGCGACATGCTCGGGGAAGTGTTTCACCAGCGCCTCGCCCACCAGCTCGCCAAAGCGCTTGATCCCCATATCGAAACACACCACCTCTCGGTGCGCGAGCAACACGCCCTTAGGGTGGCGCTGGAACAGGAGCGCCGAGGGCTGGAGCGTGCCGCCGCCAATGTCGGCCCCGATGTAGATCGGCTCATCGGGCATGACGGGCAGGTGATCGACGCCATGCACCTGCCCGTTGTATTGCGGGACCACGCGCCGCCCGTCCGTCACGAACGTGTAGACGCCCTGCAGGTAGCTCTGGATTTCCTCCAGCGTCTTGCCGGCGAGCGCGCGGCCGTAGTAACTGCGCGCCCCGAGGGGGTTCGAGCCAGCATCGACCCGGGACAGCGCGACCAGGTTCTCCTGCCACGGATTCACGATCCAGAACCGCTCGGCCGCGCGGATCACTTCAATCGGGCAATCGACGCGCCGCACCTTGCCTCGATACCAGATCAGCACCTCGGCCGACGTGAGCCTGATGCCCTGATAGTCGGGGAAATTCTCGTCCGTGACCTCCGCACCGCCGCCGAGCGGCCGCACCTCCAGGACGCCGGGCGGCTGCTGGTGGAAGCTGTAGCCCTCGGGCGTGTCGCGGTGGTGCCAGCCGTAGAGCCAATGATCGGCGTCGGGCGGGTTGGTGTCGCCCCAGATGCCGGACCAGGTGCTTGATCGCTCGTTGAGCGCGAAGCGACCGACGCGCTCGGTCAGGCGCGTGACCACGGATCTCGGCACCTCACGCATCTCGTTGATGAAGGCCCCGGTCAGCTCCAGCGACAGGAGCTTCTTCACGTCCTTCGGCTTGTCCAGCGCAATCAGGTTGACCTCGATCTCCAGATCAGAGCCTCGCGGCTCGATCATGTGCGTGGCCGGTGACCGCCAGATGATCTCCCCGAAGGCGTCTGCCGGGTAAATCTGCTGGTAGGTCACGGCCGTGGTGGACCGCAACTCGGGCATGGTGTTGCGGACGACGGCGAAGCGCGACCGGCGCTTGCCGTCCGGGCTCGCCGCCTGCTCCTGGCCCAGATCGAGGATGCGCTGGAGGCTGGGCACCGACTTCCCCGACCCGACCGGCCCGATGATGAAGGACGCGAACGCGCGGTCCTGCTTGTAGGCCCAGGCCACCGGGCTGGACTCGTAGGTCCATGTTTGGCTCACCATCCGGCCAGCTCCAGAATCGTGAGCGCGAGCTGGATCGCCCCGGCAGCGCACGACACCGCCAGGACAGCCCGCCCGATGATCCGATATGCCGTCATCACCGCCTCACCTTCGCCTTGATCACCCCCAATCGCGGCCCAAACCGGATACCACCACGCGGGGCCGCGTGACCAGTGCATGCGCCGTTTTTTTT
>DOIS01000403.1 GCA_003511785.1 Paracoccaceae bacterium | reverse complement strand
GAAACTTGAGCGTCCCGATTGCACGATTCGGCGCACGGTGCCGGGGCATCCGGGCCGTCGGCAGGGCGCCCCCTCGCGGCCATAGACGTCGAAGGAATGCTGGAAATACCCCAGTTCGCCCCCCGCCTGCCGGTAGTCGCGCAGCGACGATCCGCCGGCGGCGATGGCGTCCTCCAGCACGGCGCGGATCTCCGGCACCAGCGCGCGCACCCGCGATGCCGCGATGCGCCCGGCCTTGCGGCGCGGGTCGATGCCGGTGCGAAAGAGCGCCTCGCAGACATAGATATTGCCCAGCCCCGCGACGATCCGCTGGTCCAGCAGCGCCGCCTTGATCGGGGTCATCCGTCCCTTCAACCTGGCCACCAGGTAATCCTCGTGAAAGGTGTTGCCCAAGGGCTCCGGCCCCAGCCCTGCCAGCAGCTTGTGCGCCTCGGCACCCTCGGTCGGCATGAGGTCCATCGCGCCGAACCGCCGCGCGTCGTTGAAGGTGACGCGCGCCCCGTTGTCCATGTGCAGCACCACGTGGTCGTGTTTCTCGGCCGCCGGGTGGTCGTGCAGGAAGACACCGAGCGGATCGCCCGAAACCGTCATCCGTCCCGACATGCCCAGGTGGATCAGCAACGTCTCGCCCGTGTCGAGATCGGCCAGGATGTATTTCGACCGCCGCCGCAGCCGCGCCACCCGCGCGCCCGCCAGCCGCTCGGCCATGCGCGGCGGAAAGGGCCAGCGCAGGCCGGGGCGGTTCACCTCGGCCCGGGCGATCACAGCCCCCTCCATCGCGGGCGCCAGCCCCCGGCGCACGGTCTCGACCTCCGGCAATTCGGGCATATCCGCCTCCCGTTTCACAGGGTCGCATTGTGCTTGCCCCCGACCGACCTATAACAAGGGTGCAAATCAGTGAACGGCAAGACCCATGGCAGACAGCGACGACAAGACCACGCATTTCGGCTTTGAAACCGTGCCCGAGGCGGAAAAGGCCGGGCGCGTGCGCGGCGTGTTCAACTCGGTCGCGTCGAAATACGACGTGATGAACGACGCCATGAGCCTCGGGATTCACCGCCTCTGGAAGGAGGCGATGATGGACTGGCTGGTCCCCCGGCCGGGCCAGCGCCTGCTCGACGTGGCGGGCGGCACCGGCGACATCTCGTTCCGGTTCCTGAAGCGGGCGGGCCATGGCCACGCCACCGTGCTCGACCTGACCGAACCGATGCTGGTCGAGGGGCGCAAGCGCGCCGAGGCGGCTCAGATGCAGGACAGCCTCGACTGGGTGGTGGGCGACGCCATGGCCCTGCCCTTTCCCGACCGCAGCTTCGACGTCTACACCATTTCCTTCGGCATCCGGAACGTGACCCGCCCGCAGGACGCCCTGGCCGAGGCGTTCCGCGTGCTGCGCCCCGGCGGGCGGTTGATGGTGCTGGAGTTCAGCCAATTGCCCAACGAGGGGCTGCAAAAGCTCTACGATCTCTACAGCTTCAACGTGATCCCGCGCATGGGCAAGGCCATCGCGGGCGACGCGGAGAGCTATCAATATCTGGTCGAATCGATCCGCCGCTTTCCCGACCAGGAGAATTTCCTGTCGATGATCCGCGCCGCCGGGTTCGAACAGGCGAAATACCGCAACCTGTCGATGGGCATCGCTGCGCTGCATTCCGGCTGGAAGCTCTGAGATGCGCGGACCCCACAATATCTGGCGGCTGATCCGCACCGGTGCCACCTTCGAACGCACGGGCGCCATGGGCGTGGTGCTCGACGCTTTCGAGGCGCCGCGCACGGTGCGGATCGCCGCGCGCATCCTGGGCAAGCCGTTCATGTGGCTCGGCTATCCCGGAGATCCGGCGATGCCGCCGGTGACACGCGCGCTGACCGCGCTGGGGCCGGCCTATATCAAGTTCGGCCAGATCCTCTCGACCCGGCCGGACGTGGTGGGCGACGAATTGGCCGACCAGCTGCGCGTGCTCCAGGACAAGCTGGCGCCCTTTTCCCTGGCCGAGGCCCGCGCCGCCGTCGAGGCCGAGCTGGGCCAGCCCATGGACGACCTGTTCTCCGAGTTCAGCGAGCCGATCGCCGCAGCGTCCATCGCCCAGGTGCACCGCGCGCGGGTGGCCGCCACCGGCGACCTGGTGGCGGTCAAGGTGCTGCGTCCGGGCATCGAACGCGCCTTTCGCCGCGATGTCGATGCCTTCTACCTGGCCGCGCAGTTCATCGAGAATGTCGTTCCCGGCACGCGGCGGCTGAAACCGACCGACGTGATCGCCCATTTCGACGGCGTGGTGCGGGGCGAGCTGGACCTGCGGCTGGAAAGCTCGGCGGCCTCGGAATTCGCCGCCAACACCGAAGGCGACGAGGGGTTCGAAGTGCCCCGCATCCGCTGGCCGCTCTCCGGCCGCCGGGTGATGACGCTGGGCTGGGCCGACGGGGTGTCGCTGGGCGACAATGCCGCGCTGGACGCGGCCGGGCACGACCGCGCCCGGCTGGCCGAGCGGGTGCTGCACCTGTTTCTCAGCCACGCGCTGCGCGACGGCTATTTCCACGGCGACATGCACCAAGGCAACCTCAAGGTCGCGCCGAACGGCAACATCATCGCCTTTGATTTCGGGATCATGGGTCATATCGACGAATACACCCGCCGGGTCTATGCCGAGATCCTCTACGGCTTCATCAAGCGCGACTACCGCCGCGTGGCCGAGGTACATTTCGAGGCCGGGTACGTGCCTGCCGACCGCGACGTGGACGAGTTCGCCCGCGCCCTGCGCGCGGTGGGCGAGCCGATCTTCGGCATGGATGCCTCGCATATCTCGATGGGCCGACTCCTGTCCTATCTCTTCGAGGTGACCGAGCGCTTCGGGATGGAGACACGGACGGAGCTGATCCTGCTGCAACGCACCATGGTCGTGGTCGAGGGCGTGGCGCGCTCGCTCGACCCGCACATAAACATCTGGCAGGTCGCCCGCCCGGTGGTCGAGGATTACATCAAGAAGTCCATCGGTCCCCGCGCGCTGGTACGTGACCTGAGCCGCACCGCGCAGATCCTCGCGCGCTTCGGCCCGCGCCTGCCCGAACTGGTCGAGGAGGCGCTGATCGCGCAATCGCATCCGCCCGAACTGCCCGAACCGCCGGGCTGGCGCGCCTTGCTCTGGCCCGGCCTTGCCGGCGGGGTGATCGGCGGGGCGCTGGTGGCGCTGGTGGCGGCGCTTGTCTGACGCGCGAAAAAGGTGCCAAACCCGCCGGCCCCCGCTAAGCTCCGGGCATGGCCCGACCGAATCCACACCGTCCGTTCCGCCCGGACCCCGAACAGGCGACGCTGATCCCGCCGATCAGCGGCAACACTGTCAACGGGCTGGGCGAGGTCGCACCACGCCTCGCCCGTATGGTCTACTGGGCGCCCGACCCTGACACGATCCCGCACGGGTCGCTGCAACGCTATTTCTACGCGCAATCCGCCCGCGATCCCCCCTTCGCCGAGGTGCGCGCCGCCCGGCAGGAGGTGCTGGACGCCCCCTTGCCGCCGGTCACCGGCCCGCCCGCCCGGCGAAGCCCCGAAGACTGGACCGATGCGCTGCGGACCTTCCAGGCAGAGGGGCTGTGCGAGATGACCGGCGTGGCCGAAATGTCCCCCGACTGGGTGCTCGAAGGCCGCGAGATCACGCAAACACGCGTGCTGATGCTGGGCGTGGCGCATGACTATGACGCGATCTCGCAGGCACCCGCGCCCGAGGCCGGGCTCGAGGTCATGGCCCAGTACGCCCGTGCCGCGCTGGCCGCCAAGGAGGTCGCCGGGTGGCTGCGGCACCAGGGCTGGGCCGCCGAGCCGGTCACCGGCCCGATGACCGGCGCGCTGCTGATGATCCCGCCCGCGCTGACCTGCGGCTTTGGCGAGCTGGGCAAGCATGGCTCGATCATCAATCCCGAACTGGGCGCGTCCTTCCGCCTTTCGGCGGTGCTGACCGATGCGCCCTTTGCACCCACGCCGCCGCGCGCGCATGGCATCGACGCCTTCTGTGCGAATTGCCGCATCTGCGAGGACGCCTGCCCGCCCGAGGCGCTCTCTGCCGAGAAACAAACCGTGCGCGGCGTCAGCAAATGGTATGTCGATTTCGACAAGTGTCTGCCGTTCTTCAACCAGACCAACGGCTGCGCCATCTGCATCGCCCTCTGTCCGTGGTCCCGCCCCGGCATCGGCCTGAACCTCGCCGCCAAATTGGCCCGCAAACGCGAAAGGGACGCGGCCGAGTGACCGCGCCCCTGCTATTGATCCACAGGCTCAAGAAAAGACCGTCAGCCCCCCTCGCACCCTCGAAATCAGAGCCGCTCGATGGCCAGAGCGATACCCTGCCCGCCGCCGATGCACATCGTGATAAGCGCCTTTTTCCCGCCAATCCGCTCCAGTTCGTAGAGCGCCTTGAGCGTGATGATCGCGCCGGTGGCGCCGACCGGGTGGCCCAGCGCGATTGCGCCACCGTTGGGGTTCACCTTGGCCGGGTTGAAACCCAGTTCCTTACTGACCGCCAGCGCCTGCGCGGCAAACGCCTCGTTCGATTCGATCACGTCGAAATCGTCGACGCTCAGCCCGGTCTTGTCCATCAGGTTGCGCACCGCCGGAATCGGACCGATACCCATCACCTCGGGCCGCACCCCTGCATGGGCATAGCCCAGGATCCGCGCCTTGGGTTTGAGCCCGGCCTTCTCGGCCGCCTCCGCCGTGGCCAGCACTATGGCCGCCGCGCCGTCATTGATACCGCTGGCATTGCCTGCGGTCACGCTGCCATCCTTCTTGAAGACCGGCCGCAGCCCGGCCAGCGCCTCGGCGGTGGTGGCCTTGGGGTGCTCGTCCACCTTGAAATCGACCATGTCGCGCTTGACCTTGACCCGCACGGGCGCGATCTGGCTGTCGAAATGGCCGGCCTCGATGGCCTTGGCCGCGCGCTCCTGGCTTTGCAGCGCAAAGGCGTCCTGATCCTCGCGGCTGACCTGGTGCTCCTCGGCCACGTTCTCGGCGGTCACGCCCATATGCCCGGTGCCGAAGGGGCAGCTGAGCGCGCCCAGCATCATGTCGAGCGACTTCACATCGCCCATCTTCGCGCCCCAGCGGGCCTGCGGCATGATGAAGGGCGAGCGCGACATGCTTTCCGCCCCGCCTGCCAGGGCAAAGCCGGCATCACCCAGCATCAGCGACTGCAGGGCCGAGACCACCGCCTGCACGCCCGAACCGCAGAGACGGTTCACGTTCATCGCCGGGGTCTCGTTCGGGATGCCCGCCTGCACCGCCGCGGCGCGGCTGAGATACATGTCGCGCGACTCGGTGTTGATGACATGGCCAAAGACCACATGCCCGATCTGCCCCGCCTCGACGCCTGAGCGCTCCATCGCCGCCTCGGCGGCCACGGTGGCCAGGTCGATGGGCGCGGTGCCGGCAAGCGCGCCGCCGAAAGTGCCGATGGCGGTGCGGGCGCCGTCCAGAATTACGATCTCGGTCATGTGTGTTCCTCCTGATTCCCGATTCGGCTCGTTTCAGGTTTTATCGGAAAACGCCCGGATCGAAACACGCGTTGTCGGCCCCGCTCTCGCATCATTCCGAAACAGGCGGCCACCGAGCAGCCGACCCGCCGATTGACACGGGCGCGCCGAAGGCACAGGTGTAAGGCCTACCGAAAAAACATCCCATGTCCCAGACATTCCTGGATCATATCCGCGACACCCTGGCCGAGATTGACGCCGAGGGTCTGACCAAGCGCGAACGCCTCATCACCTCGCCCCAAGGGGCCGAGATCGACGTGGGCGGGCGGCACGTCATCAACCTGTGCGCCAACAATTACCTCGGGCTGGCCGATCACCCCGCGCTGATCAACGCCGCTCAGCAGGCGCTCGACACCCTGGGCTTGGGTATGGCGTCGGTGCGTTTCATCTGCGGTACGCAAACGTTGCATCGTGAGCTGGAGGAGGCGCTGGCCGCCTTTCTCGGGACCGAGTCGGCGATATTGTTTGCGTCTTGCTTTGACGCCAATGCGGCGATCTTCGAGGCCTTGCTGGGCAAGGAAGACGCAATCATTTCTGACGCCCTGAATCACGCCTCCATCATCGACGGCATACGCTTGTGCAAAGCGCAGCGACTGCGTTATCCGAACAACGATATGGAGGCCCTAGAGCACTGTCTGCAACAGGCGCGAGATGCGCGCTACCGAGTCATCGTGAGCGATGGCGTGTTTTCCATGGATGGCTGCATCGCGAATGTGCCGCAATTGGTCGCCCTGGCCGAGCGCCACGATGCCTTACTCATGATTGACGACAGCCATGCGGTCGGGTTTGTCGGCCCCGATGGCAGCGGCACGCCGGCACATTTCGGCCTCAAATCGCGCGTTGATTTGCTCTCTGGTACGTTTGGCAAAGCGTTGGGGGGCGCGGCGGGTGGCTATATCGCGGGCCCGGCGCCGTTGGTGGACATGTTGCGTCAACGGGCACGCCCCTATTTGTTTTCCAATGCCTTGCCCCCAGCTGTGGTTGCAGCGACACTCAAAGCGTTGGCACTGGTGCGCGATGGCGACGCGGCACGCGCGACCATTGCGGACAACGCAGCGTTCTTCCGCCAAGGGTTAACCCGAGCCGGCTTTCGTCTCGTGCCGGGGGAGCACGCCATCATTCCGGTGCTGTTGGGTGACGCGGTGCTGGCGCAGAGGTTCGCGGCTGCCATGCTCGATGAGGGGGTGTATGTGG
>DOIS01000333.1 GCA_003511785.1 Paracoccaceae bacterium | reverse complement strand
TGGTGGCGAAGCCGCGCACGTCGCGGGCCAGGTCGGGCGAGCCCTTGGACCCGGCCACGGTCGAAAACCGCGTGAAAGTCGGAGTCCTCTCGCCTTCGCGCTGGAAGATGTCGGCGCAGCTCAGCTCGGGAATGGCACGGGTCAGCTCGAAATGGCCATGCACCCCGTAGCCGCGCGCATGGACCACGCGTTCGGGAATGCGCTCGTGGTCGAAATGAAAGATCTTCTCGCGCATGACGTGATCTTCCAGAAGCGTCGGGCCGCGCGCGCCGGCCTTGAGCGAATTCTGGTCGTCGGCGACCGGCGCCCCCTGCTGTGTGGTCATGGTGCGCTCGGGGTCGGTGGTGCGATGATGCGGTGCGCCGCCCTTTCTGAACTCGCTATCGGACATGGGAAACCTCTTGCTGATCGGGTGTTCGGGACGGCGTGGAAGGGTCGCCCGCAGGGCCAACGGCAGTCCGGCACAGATTGTTCCGCCGCGCCCAGGCCATGCGCTTGGCGCAACCCTGCCCTGTCCTTGCCAAGAGGCGCAGCGTGGCGCAAAGCTGCGTTCATGGCAGAACCCTTAACATCGCATCGACCAATCCTCGCCGTGATCCTCAAGCTCTCGGCCATTTTCCTATTCACGGCCATGGCGGCAGTGATCAAGGCGGTCTCGGACGAGGTGCCCCCGGGACAGGCGGTGTTCTTCCGGTCCTTCTTTGCCATTCCGGTGATCGTGGCATGGCTGAGCCTGCGCGGCGAGTTGCGCTATGGGTTGGTGGCGCGTCGGCCGATGGGCCATGTCTGGCGCGGCGTGCTGGGTACGGGGGCGATGGGGTTGACCTTTGCCGGGCTGGGGATGTTGCCGCTGCCCGAGGTCACGGCCATCGGCTATGCCACGCCGATCTTCACTGTGATCCTCGCGGCGATGATGTTGGGCGAGAGAATCCGCTTGGTGCGCATTTCCGCAGTGGTTCTGGGGCTCATCGGGGTGATGGTTATGCTCTGGCCGCGACTGGGATCGGACCAGGGCCTGGGCGATACGGCGACGTTGGGCGCAGTTCTCGTGCTTTTGGCGACCATGGCGCGGGGACTGGTGCAGATCCACATCCGGCAACTGGTTCAGACCGAGCATACGGCCGCCATCGTGTTCTGGTTCTCGATGACCGCTTCGGGGCTGTCGCTGCTGACGCTGCCCTTCGGCTGGGTGGTGCCCACGGGGGAGACGGCCGCGCTTTTGGTCATGGCCGGGCTGGTGGGGGGCGTGGCGCAAATTCTCATCACCTCGGCTTTCCGCTTCGCGCCGGCTTCGATGCTGGCCCCGCTGGACTATGCCTCGATGCTCTTCGCCATCTTCATAGGCTATACTTGGTTCGGCGAACTGCCCGCGGCGGTGATGTTGGCGGGGGCGGTTCTGGTCATTGCGGGCAATGCGTTGGTGATCTGGCGCGAACGGCAACTGGGGCTGGAGCGGGCGCGGTCGCGCCCGGTGACCGATCCGAGAGGGTAGGCCGCTGCCTGTTATTCGTATTGGGCGAAAAACGCCAAGGGCAGGCGAGGGGCGCATCTCACGCGACAACGCCAAAGGCTCGATCCAAAAAAACGGGAGGGCCTGACGAACAGGACCCTCCCTCTCACCCCGCGTGTCTTTCTCTCACCACACGCGTCCTGAAATCCGGTCCCGGCCGTCCTGGCCGATGCCCTCTGATAGCATCGGCGCAGGGTCGCTGGCAAAGCCGAAGCGTCGAAAACACGCTTCAAATGCTCCGGGTCGCGCAGAGGCGTCAGGCGTAAACTGCTTCCTTGCCGAAATGCTTGGTCAGCATGTAGTAGACCACCGCGCGATACTTGTTGCGCTCGGAGCGGCCATAGGTTTCGATCACGCGGTCGATGGCATTGTCCAAGTCGGGACCGTCCGGCAAGCCAAGTTTCTTGATGAGGAAGTTCTGTTTCACCGTTTCCAGCTCGCCCGGTTGGCTCGAGGCCACGGTCGCGGCGTCCGCGTCGTAGATCGCCGGGCCGCAACCGATCGTGACCTTGGTCAGCAGGTCCATGTCCGGCTGCATGCCGCACTTGGTTCTCAGGTCTTCGGCATATGTTTCAATCAGGTCGTCGCGCTTGCCCATGAGGCTCTCCAATACTCGGTTTGAAAACGTCCAGTCGTCGATGCGGGCATCGTTACCCCTTGCGGGAAATTTGACAAGAAAAAAGGGCGCCCGGCCGGGCGCCCTTCTCGCTTCCTGTCGCGAGGTCTGACCGGGGTCAGCCCATATCGACGACTTCTGCGTCATCCAGCGGGACGATCATGTCGGCGTCGATGGCCGGCATCGCCTCGATCTCGGACACGGTGACGTTCTTCAATTCGATCTCGCCATCGTGGGTGATGTTGAAGGCGGACATCGGGATCGCGACGTTGTGCTCACCCATGCCGAGGAAACCGCCCACTCCGACAACACCGGCATGTTCGCCCTGGTGGTCCACCACGTAATCGATCGCGCCGATGTCTTCGCCGTCGGCGCTCATCACGTTCCGGCCGACCAGATCGTTAACGGTCACGGTCGTCAGCTCGTTGTCTGCAGCATCGGCCGCGACACGCGAGTCGTCGGCGATACGCTCGTCAACCGGCGAAACCTCGGTGCCGTCGGTCACCTGATTGTCCATACCGTCGGCCTCCGACGCGGTACGGCTATCGCCAATGCGCTCGTTCTCGGCCGGGTTGTATTCGGTGCCTGCGGTCACATCGTTGTCCGTGCCATCGGCCTGCGACGCGGTGCGGCTGTCGGCGATGGCCGCGTCGTTCTCGTTGTAGGCGGTGCCCGACTGCACGTCGTCGGCGGCAAAGGCGGCAGGTGCGGTCATCAGGGCCGCGATGGCGGCGGTGGTGAGCATACGGGCGTTGGTTTTCACGTTCGTCAGCATGGCAAGTCTCCTTTCAGTCTTGCTGTATGCCCCCTCAATGCACGGCGCCGACGATAGGTTCCTGCGGTGCGGACACAAAAAGTTCAGTCGCGGAAAGGAACCTTTTGTCCAGCGCGCCAACATCACGGACAGGGTACGCCCGCGACACGAAAGCCGGCCTTGTCCAGGTCCGGCGTGCGCCGGTTATCGCAGGTCCGGGCCAGAACGGTCGATCCGCCAAAGAAAAAGCCGCGGCGCTTGCGCGCCGCGGCCGGTGGATTTCAATTTGTGGCTCGGCCTTCAGTAGCGATAATGCTCCGGCTTGAATGGCCCTTCGGGAGACACGCCGATATAGTCGGCCTGCTCGGCGCTGAGCGTGCTCAGCTTGACGCCGATCTTGTCCAGATGCAGGCGGGCGACCTTCTCGTCGAGATGCTTGGGCAGGACATACACCTCGTTGCCGTACTGCTCGCCCTTGGTCCACAGCTCGATCTGCGCCAGCACCTGGTTGGTGAAGGACGCCGACATCACGAAGGACGGGTGCCCCGTGGCATTGCCCAGGTTCAGCAGACGGCCCTCGGAGAGCAGGATGATGCGGTTGCCCGAAGGCATCTCGATCATGTCGACCTGTTCCTTGATGTTGGTCCACTTGTGGTTCTTGAGGGCCGCGACCTGGATCTCGTTGTCGAAATGGCCGATGTTGCCGACGATCGCCATGTCCTTCATCTCGCGCATGTGCTCGATGCGGATCACGTCCTTGTTGCCGGTGGTGGTGATGAAGATGTCGGTGCTGGCGACGGCGTCTTCCAACGTGGTCACTTCGAACCCGTCCATCGCGGCCTGAAGCGCGCAGATCGGGTCAACCTCGGTTACCTTCACGCGGGCGCCCGCACCGGCCAGCGAGGCGGCCGACCCCTTGCCCACGTCGCCATAGCCGCAGACCAGCGCGGTCTTGCCGGCCATCATGGTGTCGGTGGCGCGACGGATGCCGTCGACCAGGCTTTCCTTGCAGCCGTACTTGTTGTCGAATTTCGACTTCGTCACGCTGTCGTTCACGTTGATCGCCGGGAAGGGCAGGTGCCCTTTCTCCATCATCTTGTAGAGGCGGTGCACCCCTGTGGTTGTCTCTTCTGAGACGCCCTTGATCATGTGGCGCTGCTTGACGAACCAGCCGGGGCTTTCCTTCATCCGCTTGCGGATCTGGGCGAAAAGGGCTTCCTCCTCCTCGGAGGTTGGCACGGCGATCAGGTCTTCCTCGCCCTCCTCGACACGGGCGCCCATCAGGATGTAGAGCGTGGCGTCGCCGCCATCGTCGAGGATCATGTTGCAGCCGCCTTCCTCGAACTGGAAGATGCGGTCGGCATAGTCCCAGTATTCCTCGAGCGTCTCGCCCTTGACGGCGAAAACCGGCGTGCCGCCCACGGCAATGGCCGCCGCGGCGTGGTCCTGGGTCGAGAAGATGTTGCACGAGGCCCAGCGCACGTCGGCGCCCAGGGCCACGAGGGTTTCGATCAGAACGGCGGTCTGAATCGTCATGTGCAGCGATCCGGCGATGCGCGCGCCTTTGAGGGGTTTGCTCTGTCCGTATTCTTCGCGCAGGGCCATCAGCCCCGGCATCTCGGTTTCGGCAATGGCCAGTTCCTTGCGGCCGAACTCGGCAAGCGAAATGTCCTTGACGATGTAGTCCTGTGTCACGGGGGTCTCCAATCTGGTTTCGGCGCTGGTAGCATTCCTTGAAAAGCCGGGCAATCCGCATTAGGCTGGGGCCGCAACCGCAAAGCCGGATCGGGGCACTCATGCACGGTTCACCCGCAAAAGACGAGGCTTCCGGCGCAGCCTGCCCGGATTTCGAGCATTCGATACTTGTCAACGAATACGGATTCTACTGTCTGCCCAAAAAATTTGGAAAGCGCCAGATCGCACGCGTGCTGAAACATGGCGGCGTTTATGAGCCCGCAACACTTGCCTTTCTGCGCCGCCAGGCCGGGGGCGGCGATGTGGTCAGCGGTGGGGCGTTCATCGGCGATTTCTTTCCGGCCCTGTGCGAGGCCATGGACAGTGACGCGATCTTGCACAGTTTCGAGCCCAACCCCGTGGGCTTCCTGGCGGCCCAGGCGACCATCGCCCTGAACGGTCTGCGGGCGGTCGCGCTGCACCCGGTGGCGGTGGGGGAGAAGACCGAGCGGCAGGTTCTTCAGGTGGTCGACCAAGATGGCGCCTCCTTGGCCGCCAGCGGCAAGATCGTGCCTGGCATGCCCCGGACCGATACGCGCGGGATCGAGGTGGATGTGGTGACCCTGGACAGCCTGGTGTCTGCCAACCGCCCGGTTTCGATCTTGCACCTTGATGTCGAGGGGTTCGAGGCGCAGGCCTTGAGAGGCGCGCCGCACCTCCTGAACGAGCGACAGCCGCTTGTCCTGCTGGAAGCGGCAAAGCCCCGCAAACGGAAACAGTGTCTCAGGGTACTGTCCGAAACAGCCCCCGACGCCGACTACCGGCCTTGCGGAATGATCGAGAACAACGCGGTGTTCAGGGCTTTCGGTCGAAGCTGAGGGGCAATTGTCGAAACCGGCCTGAAGCGCGGCGACACGGGGGCTGTCCTCGAAATCGTCGCCGTCGTCGATGGCGCAGGCCGTGCCGTCGGCCAGATACTTTACCATTGTCCAGGTGCCGGTCTCCGGCGAGGCCCAGAGCTGCGTCACCGACGTGTCGGTGCGAACCGCGCCGGGTTGCGGGTATTCGCCATACATGTCGATCAGCGTGGCCTTCATTTCGCTGGCCTGCATGCAGACGGGCTGGTTCTGGGCCTGGGCAATTCCGGCGGGCGCAAGAAGCAGGGCAACGATCGATATGGTGCGCGTCATGGCTGTCATCCTTTCATGTGCTCAAACCCGAAAGGGGTGGAATTGTTCCGCAAGCTACGGCACATGGGCGCCGCAACCCCTTGATGGCAGGAGCCATTGACGTGAAGACACCGCGCGCATGGCAACGTATGCTTTCGGGCCGCAGGCTGGACCTGCTGGATCCCACCCCGGTCGATATCGAGATCGAGGATATTGCCCACGGCCTGGCCTTCGTTGCGCGCTGGAACGGCCAGACGCGCGGCGATTTCGCCTATTCCGTGGCCGAGCATTCGCTGCTGGTCGAGACACTGTTCGGGCGGATCGCGCGGTCGGCCCCTCCCAAATGGCGCTTGGCGGCGCTGCTGCACGACGCGCCGGAATACGTGATCGGGGACATGATCTCGCCCGTCAAGGCGGCGATGGGATCGGGCTACAGCGTGCTGGACAAGCGGCTGGAGGCGGCGATTCACCTGCGGTTCGGACTGCCCGCTTCTGTGCCGGTGACGGTGAAGAAACACATCAAGAAGGCCGACCGCATCAGTGCCTGGATGGAGGCCACCGAGATCGCCGGCTTTTCCGAGGCGGAAGCCAATCGCCTGTTCGGCACGCCCGAGCCCGCTGTGATGGAGGGGCTGAGCATCCGCCTCCGCCCCCCCCGCGAAGTGCGGGAAGACTATGTGGCACGCGTCGAGGGACTCTTGGCGGAGGTGGGTTAGGGGCGGCCCCGAAACAGGATCGTCGTGCCCAATCCTCCGGCTGCCGCGATGGCGGCCAGCCCGGCCTCGCTGGTTCCGGCCAGCTGGTGATACAGCCGCACGGCCAGGATCGCGCCCGAGGCGCCGATGGGGTGGCCTCGTGCCAAGGCGCCGCCCTGGCGGTTGACGATGGCCCTGGGCAAACCGGCCTCGCACTGGCAAGCGATCGCCTGCGCGGCAAAGGCTTCCATGATTTCGGCGCTGGCAAGCCGGTCGGGGGGCAGGCCCGACCGGGCCAGCGTGGCGCGAATGGCCGCAACGGGGGCCAGGCCGGGGCGCTGGGGGGCATCGCCGAGCGTGACGCCCGGACCGATGGCAAGCCACGGGCGGGCGAGGCGTCGGGCTATGTCGGGCGAGACCACCAGGACGAAGGCGGCGGCGTCGGCGGCAACGGCCATGGTCGCGGTGGTGACGCTACCGGCAACCACGGGCGCGCGCGCACACAGGCGCTGGGAGAGTTTGCGCGGGAAGGTATCGCGCACGGTGCCGTTCAGAGGCACGATCTCGGGCGCGGTTTCGTCGGCCGCGGCCAGCGTCTTGGCGTGGCTGTCGATGGCCCATTGCTCCTGCCCGGCGCGGCTGAGCCCGAGGTCGCGGGCCAGCGTATCCGCCGCCTCCGCCATGTCGGGGTCGCGCTCGGGCCAGGGGACGAAGGGCGGGCGGTCATAGACATCCGGCGGGCCATGGCCGGGCACGCGCATCCTGATCGGGCGGCGGGAATAGCTCTCCGCGCCGCCGGCCAGCACAGCCCGCGCCTGCCCCGAGGCGACCAGTGCATGTGCCAGCAGAACCGCATCCAGCCCGCCCACGCATTGCCGGTCGATGGAGAGCCCGGCCACCCGCTCGGGCAGGCCGGCGGCCAGAGCAGCCAGGCGTGCCGGGTTGCCGCCGGCGCCCAACGCGTTGGACAGGATCACCTCGTCCACCTCGTCCGGGGCCAGCCCGGCATCGTCGAGGCAGGCGCGCAGCACCGGTGCTGCCAACTCGTGGATTTCCAATTCTGCCAGCGCACCGCCGCGCGGGGCGACGATGGTCCGACGGGCGGCGACGATGACGGGTCCGCTCACAGCAGCGCCTCCAGTGCGCGCAGGTCGGTCTTGCCCGAGGCGAGGCGCGGCCAGTCGGCAAGGATACGGATTTCGCGTGGGACGAAGAGCGGGTCGAGCTTCGCCCGGGCCCCGGCCTCCAGCGCGGCGCGGTCGGTCTCGGCGAGTTGCCCCCAGAGAAAGGCCACCGGCACCTGGCCGCGCCTTGTATCCGGTCTTGGCAGAACCGCCGCTTCGGCTACCCCGGGCAGGCCGAGCAACAGCGCCTCGACCTCTTCTGGGAGACAGTTGCGGTCGGCCACGGTGAACATTCGGCTTTTGCGTCCGGTGAGAAACAGGTGCCCTTCCGCGTCGATCCGACCCAACTCGCCCACGGTCAGAAACCCGTCCTGCCAGACCGTGTCGGGCGATGTCGCGCCCGCGTAGCCGTCGAACAGATAAGGGCTGCGCACCCAGATCTCGCCGATCTCATTCACGGCCGCCACTGCGCTGCCCATGTCGCGCACTGAGATCTCGACCCCGGGATAAGGGCGGCCCACGGACCCGTCCGGCGTGCTCTCGTCTGAAAGCGCGATGAAGCTGCTTTCCGAGGCACCGTAAAAGGCATGGATGCGCGCGGTCGGGAAGGCGCGCGCAGCCTCGGCCCGCGTCGCGGCGTCGAGAAAGCCGCCGCCCACCAGCAACAGTCGCAGCCCCGGCTGCGTCCGGTCCGCACCCACCGCGCAAAGAAGCCGGAGTTGAGCCGGCGTGGCATAGAGCACGCTGGCCCTTTCCAGCCCTGACCACTGCCGGTCCGGGCGCAGCCCCGACAGCACGTTCAGGCCGGCGCCCAGGTAAAGCGCCTCGGCCGTCGCGTAGAGGGTCAGGGAGTGTTCCAGCCCGCCCAGCACAGCATAGCGGTCATCCGGTCTCAGCCCGAACAACCCGGCATTGACCCGAAAGCTGGCGATCCATGAGCCATGGCTGCGCCGCACCCGTTTCGGGGCTCCGGTGGTGCCGGAGGTGACGGCGGTGACGAAGCCCGGCGTGCCATGCGTCGGCATGCGTTGGGCTTGCTCGGGGTTGGCGTGGACACAGAATTCCTCGCCCGCCGCGAACGCGGCGAGCAGGCCGGGCAGCGCGTCGCGAACGGGCCGTGCAACCAGGCGCATCGGCGCGGGCGCGGCGCGCGGCGCCACCGTGCCGCCGTCGCGGAAAACCCTGGCCTGCGGGTGCAGCCGAAAGAGGGGCGAGACCGTCTGATCCATCCGCCTCTCTTACGGCCAAACGGCCCGCCGCTCAAACCCCGGTCACGCTGGAAAGCGGGCGCGCGTGGCATTGGCGAAGCGCACCAGCGAGAGCATCACCGGCACCTCGACCAGCACACCCACTACCGTGGCCAGCGCCGCGCCCGAGCCCAGCCCGAACAGCGCGATGGCCACCGCCACGGCCAGCTCGAAGAAATTCGACGTGCCGATCAGCGCGCAGGGCGCCGCGATCCGGTGCGGCACGCGCCAGGCCCAGGCTGCGGCATAGGCCAGCGCGAAGATACCGTAGCTCTGGATCAGGATCGGCACGGCGATCAGGGCGATGACCATGGGCCGGTCGAGGATGGTCTGGCCCTGCAGTCCGAACAGGATGACCACGGTGACGATCAGGCCCAGGATCGACCATGGTTTGACCCGTGTCTTGAAACTCTCGATCGCCGCCTCGTTTCCCAGTCGCCGCCGCGTGAGCAGACCCGCCGCCAGCGGCAGCGCCACGAACAGGATCACCGACAGGATCAGCGTCTCCCACGGCACGGCGATGTCGGTCACGCCCAGAAGCAGCGCCACGATGGGTGCGAAGGCCACCACCATGATGAGGTCGTTCACCGTCACTTGCACCAGCGTGTAGGCCTCGTCGCCGCGCGTGAGATGCGACCAGACGAAGACCATCGCGGTGCAGGGCGCGGCCCCCAGCAGGATCAGCCCGGCGATATATTGCTGCGCGTCCTCGGGCGCGATCCAGGGGGCGAAGACATGCTCGAAGAACAGTACCGCGACGAATGCCATGGTGAAGGGCTTGATCAGCCAGTTGACCGCCAGCGTGATGACCAGCCCGCGTGGCTGGCGCGCCACGTCCTTCAGGGACCCCGGATCGACGCCCACCATCATCGGATAGACCATCGCCCAGATCAGCACCGCAACGACCAGGTTGACGCGGGCGACCTCGGCTCCCGCGATGGCTCCGAAAAGGCCGGGCACCAGGTTGCCCAGCGTCACGCCCAAGATGATTGCCGCGAGAATCCACAGCGACAGATAGCGTTCAAATAGTCCCATGCATGCCCCTTGTCGTATCCGTCAGGCGCGCCGCAGCCAGCCGCGAAAGCACCACCAGGAGCGCCGCCGTTCCCAGGCAGAGCGGCAAGCCGCCCGCTTGGTAGCTCAGCCCGCTCAGCACCGTGCCCAGAAGCCGCCCGGCCGCGTTCGCCATGTAGTAGAAACCCACGTCCATTGTCACTCGCGCGTCATGGGTGAAGGCCAGGATCAGCCAGGAATGCAGCGCCGAGTTGACCGCGAAGACCGCGCCGAAGGCCAGGAGCCCCGCAACCAGCGTGACCGTCAGCCAGGGCGCCGGATCGCCCGCGACCCATGCCAGCGCCGCCAGCAGCGCCGGTATCACGGCCAGGTATCCTGCCCAGGCCCTCGCATCCCCGATCAACGCCGCCTCCGACCGGCTGGCCGCGCGCAGCAGGCGCGGAGCATTGGCCTGGACGATGCCGTAGAGGATGATCCAGACCGCCATGAAGGTCCCGATCATGAAGAAGGCCGCGCGATTGCCCGCTTCGGTCCCGTCCGAGAGCACCGCGTAGAAATAGATCGGGATACCCACCACGAACCACACGTCGCGGGCGCCGAACAGGAACACGCGGGCGAAGCTCAGCCAGTTGACGTTGGGGGCGCGCGAAAACACCTCGCGGAACCTGGCATCCTTGCGCCCGGCTGGCAGGCCGGCGGGCATCCACAGCCCCAGCGCCACCAGGATTGCCGACAGAACCGCCGCCATGCCCAGCACCGCCGGGACGAACCCCGCCGTCGCCAGCAGCGCCGCGCCCAGCAGAAAGCCCAGCCCCTTGACCGCGTTCTTCGATCCGGTCAGCAGCGCGACCCAGCGAAACAGGCCATCGCCCTCGCGCGGGGCCAGCAGCTTGACCGCGGATTTCGATGACATCTTGGCCAGGTCCTTGGCCACGCCCGAGGCACCCTGTACCAGCATGACGTAGACCACCGAGACCGCGACCGACCAGCCCGGGTCGAGATAGGACAGAGCGATCAGCGCGGCGACCTGCAACCCCAGCCCCGCATAGAGGGTACGGGTCAGTCCGAAACGGGCCGCCAACCATCCGGCCGACAGGTTGGTGATGATTCCCGCGATCTCATAGAGCACGAACAGCCAGGCCAGCTGGATCGGCGAGAAGCCCAGGGTGTGGAAGTGCAACAGCACCAGCATCCTGAGCGCGCCGTCGGTCAGCATGAAGGCCCAGTAGGCCGCCGTGACGGCGACATAGGCCTTCAAGGGATTGGCATGGCTCATAGCGAGGCGCCGACCATCAGGGCCACGTCGACCAGGCGCTGGGCATAGCCCCATTCGTTGTCGTACCAGGCATAGACCTTCACCTGCGTGCCGTTCACCACCATGGTCGAGGGCGCATCGATGATGGCCGAGCGCGGATCGCCTTCGTAATCCGCCGAGACCAGCGGGCGTTCCTCGTATCCCAGGATGCCGGCCAGCGCGCCCATCGAGGCCGCGCGGAACAGGCCGTTGACCTCGTCCACGTCCGTCTCGCGTTCCACCTCGAAGACGCAATCGGTGAGCGAGGCATTGAGCAGCGGCACGCGCACCGCGTGACCGTTCAGCTTGCCCTTCAGCTCGGGATAGATCAGCGTGATCGCCGTGGCGCTTCCGGTGCTGGTGGGGATCAGCGAGTTCAGCGCCGAGCGCGCGCGGCGCAGGTCCTTGGCGGGGCGGTCGACGATGGTCTGGGTGTTGGTCACGTCGTGGATCGTGGTCATCGAGCCGTGCCGGATGCCCAGCCCCTCGTGCAGCACCTTGACCACGGGGGCCAGGCAATTGGTGGTGCAGCTTGCCGCTGTGACGATGCGGTGCCGTTCGGGATCGTAAATGTCGTGGTTGACGCCATAAACGATATTGGCGGCCTCGTCCTCCTTGACCGGGGCCGAGACCACGACCTTCTTCACCCCTGCCGCGAAATAAGGGTGCAGCTTGGCCGCCGTCTTGTAGACCCCTGTGCAATCGATCACCACGTCCACCTCCGACAGCGGCAGCGCGTCGATATGGTCGCTGCGATGCACGGGAATGCGGTGGCCGTCGATGGTGACGCTGGTGGCGTCATGCGAGAAGGTGGCGGGCCAGCGGCCATGCACCGTGTCGAACTCCAGCAGATGCGCGATCATGCCCGGATCGCCCACCGCATCGTTCAGGAAGGCCACCTCGGCGCCCTGTTCCATGAGCGGCCGCAGGGCGAGCTTCCCCATGCGGCCCATGCCGTTGATCGCGTAGGTGGTCATGCCTGCACCTCGTCGCCGGCATCGCTCTCCAGCGCATCGACACGGCGTTGCAGTGAGGCCCTGTCCAGCGTCTCGAAGGGCAGGGCGGTGAAGGCACGGATGCGGTTGCGCAACTGGCCATAGGCCTGCTGGAAAGCCAGCCGTTTTTCGGCGTCCGTACCCTCGGCCTGTACCGGGTCGGCCACGCCCCAATGGGCGGTGATCGGCTGGCCCTCCCAGGCGGCGCATTCCTCGTTGGCGGCGCGGTCGCAGACGGTGAAGACGAAATCCATCACCGGCGCGTCCGAGCCGCGAAATTCGTCCTGGGTCTTGGCGCGCAGCGGTGTCGTGTCGTGCCCCTTGGCCGCCAGCAGCTCGACCGCGAAGGGGTTGAGTTCGGATTGCGGCCGGGTGCCGGCGGAGAAGGCGTTGAACCGGTCGCCGGCCTCCTGGCGCAGGATCGACTCGGCAAAGATCGAGCGGGCGGAATTGCCCGAGCAGATGAAGAGAACGTTGAGCTTGGTGTCCGGCATGACGAAAGCCTCCTGCATGGCGGGACGGGAAAGGGGCGGGCACAGGTCGGGCCGCCCGCGGCAGCAGTCGAGAAACAGGAAGTCGATCAACCCTTGAACCGCGTCCCATTCGACGCGGTATTTCAACGAGGTTCCGGCGCGGGTCTGGCCCACCAGCCCGGCCTGCATCAGTGTGGCGAGATAGGCCGACAGCGTGTTGGGCTTGAGCCCCAGCGCGCGGGCGATTTCGCCCGCGGGAACCGCGTCGGGATAGCGCCGCGACAACAGGCGGAAGACCGCCAGGCGGTTTTCATGGCCCAAGGCCGTAAAACGGATGATCGCTGCTGATTCCATATTTCGTGAATATTGGAAATATGTGACAGAAGCAAGACAGGGCATTCGGTTTCTTCGAAAGAAACCGGACGGAATTCTTCAAGAATTCCGGGTCACAGGTCGAGGACCAGTGCCTTGCCCTTCGCGCGCGAGCAGCAGGACATCATCCGCCGGCCCTCGGCCCGCTCGGCGCGCGACAGCACCTTGTCGCGGTGGTCGATCTCGCCCCCGGAGACCTGCACCTCGCAGGTGCCGCAAAGCCCCTCGCCGCAATCGCAGGGCACGTCCACCCCGGCGGCGGTCAGCGCCTCCAGCAAGGTCTGGTCGCTGGCCACCTGAACCGTCAGCCCGCTGTCGCGCAGCTGCACCTCGAAGGCGTGTTCCTTGTCCGGGTCCAGCAGGCCCGAGCGCGGATTGAAGTGCTCCACATGCAACGCGCCTTCGGGCCATGTCGCGGCCATGGCCTCCAGCGCGTCCAGCATCCGTTCCGGCCCGCAGGCATAGACCTGGTGTCCCGCCTCGGGCGGCGGCAGCGCGCCGAGGTCGAGCCGCCCGCCCTCGTCGGCGACCTGAAGCGACAGCACATCGCCGTGATCGCGACGCACCCGGTCGAGGAAGGCCATTCGCGCGCGCGTGGCGCCGCAATAGATCAGCCGATAGGGCCGGCCCAGCTCCCGCAGCCGGTCGGCCATGGCCAAGATCGGCGTGATGCCGATGCCCCCGGCGATCAGCGTGTAGCGGTCCGCCGCCTCGTCCAGCCGGAAGTGATTGCGCGGCCCGGCCACATGCAGGGTCCGCCCCGGCGCGGGCGTGTCGTGGAAATGCGCCGAGCCGCCGCGCCCTTCCGCTTCGCGCAGGATGGCGATCGTCAGGTGCCGGCGGTCGCCGCATGTTCCGCAGAGCGAGTATTTCCGGCGGATCTCCCCGTCCACCAGGTCGATATGCGCGCCCGGGGTCCAGCCCGGCAGGTCGCGCCCGCGCGGGTCCGCCAGATCGACGCGAATGATGCCCTGCGCCTCCTGCGCGACGGCGGCCACCCGCACCTCGCGCAGGATGTCGTCCTTGACCGGGGCGCCGATACGAAAACTGCGCCCGCCGCTCAGCACGCCCGGGTCGCGGCGCTCGGGGTTCTCCGCCGGGTCCCACTCGGCCCAGAGCGCGCGCGGCCCCCGGAACGAGGTGTTGGGCAGATACTCGAAGCGTTGCCCTGGAACGAGCCGGATATGCGGCAGGCGGCGGGTGAACTCCTCGAGGAAGACGCGCATCTCCATCCGGGCGTATTCTTGCCCATGCATTGATGCGCGCCATAGCCGAAGCTGAGATGATCGGCGGCGTTGTCGCGATAGATGTCCACCGTCTCGGGGTTCTCCCAGTGGTGTTCGTCCTTGTTGGCGCTGGCCATGACGATCAGCAGTTTGCCGCCCTCAGGGATACGCACCCCGCCGACCCGTGCCTCTGCGGTGGCGATGCGCCGCCAGGCGATGATCGAGCCGCCGACGCGCAGGCACTCCTCGACCGCCGAGGGGATCAGCGCGGGGTTGCGGCACAGGTCCTCCCAGACGTCGCGGTCCTGCAAGAGCGTGACGAAGGCGTTGGCGTTGGCGTTCGCCGTGGTCTCGAGCGCCGCGACCAGGATCGCCATCATCATCGAGCGCATGTAGCTTTCAGGGACGATATCGGGGTGTTTCATGTGCTGGCGGATGGTCTCGAACATCCAGCCCTCGCCCGTGGGACCAGCCCACATCTCGTCGAGGATGCGG
>DOIS01000093.1 GCA_003511785.1 Paracoccaceae bacterium | reverse complement strand
GCAACACCGGCCCCGAGGCGCATGCCTATTCCCGCCCGCCCCAGGTCGAGGCGAGGCCACCAACCGCGCGATCATGATCGCCGACATGGCGGGGGTGCCGCTCTACGTGGTGCATACCTCCTGCGAGGAGAGCCACAAGGCCATCCGCCGCGCCCGGATGCAGGGCAAGCGGGTCTGGGGCGAGCCGCTGATCCAGCACCTGACGCTGGACGAGAGCGAGTATTTCAACACCGACTGGGACCACGCCGCACGCCGGGTGATGAGCCCGCCCTTCCGCAACAAGCAGCACCAGGAGAGCCTGTGGAACGGGTTGCAGGCCGGCTCGCTGTCGGTGGTGGCGACCGATCACTGCGCCTTCACCACCGAGCAGAAACGCTATGGCGTGGGCGATTTCACCAAGATCCCCAACGGCACCGGCGGGCTCGAGGACCGGATGCCGATGCTCTGGACCCACGGGGTCGAAACCGGCCGCCTGACGCCCGACGAGTTCGTGGCGGTCACTTCAACAAACATCGCCAAGATATTGAATTGCTATCCGAAAAAGGGCGCGGTGTTGGTGGGTGCCGATGCCGGTCTGGTGGTTTGGGATCCCAAGAAGGAGAAGACGATCCCGGCCGACAGCCAGCAATCCGCGATCGACTACAACGTGTTCGAGGGCCAGCACGTGAAGGGCCTGCCGCGCTTCACGCTGACCCGCGGCAGGTGGCCGTGCATGACGGCGAGATCCGCACCCAGGAGGGCCACGGCCAGTTCGTCGAACGCGCGCCCAACACCGCGGTGAACAAGGCGCTCTCGACCTGGAAGGAACTGACCGCGCCGCACTGCATCGAGCGCACGGGCATTCCGGCCACCGGGGTGTGAGACGCCCGCGCCCCTGCCTGCAATCCGGGCAGTTGCACCGGTTTCGGGCAGGGGTTGCGGCGCACAGGGCACAAGACCGTTTCCGCCCCGCCCGCGGCGGGGTAGGTAACGGGAAAAACAAGAGAAGAAGAACGGGGGGCTCCGCCTGAGCATGACCAGCGAACCAGCCACAGCGCCAGGGGAGGCGCCGGTGATCGAGGCGCGCGACCTCGACCTGACCTTTCAGACCGGCGACGGCCCGGTGCAGGCCCTGAGCCAGGTCAACCTGAGCATCGGCAAGGGCGATTTCGTCAGCTTCATCGGCCCCTCGGGCTGCGGCAAGACCACCTTCCTGCGGGTGATGGCAGCACTGGAGCACCCCACCGGCGGCACCATCACCGTCAAACGGCATGAGCCCGGACGAGGCGCGCCGGCGCCGGGCCTATGGCTACGTGTTCCAGACCGTCGGCCTCTATCCCTGGCGCACCATCGCGCGCAACGTGGGCCTGCCGCTTGAGATCATGGGTTTCAGCCGGGAAGAGCAGGAAAGCCGCGTGAAGAACGTCCTGCAACTGGTTGATCTGGAAGGGTTCGGCGGGAAATATCCCTGGCAGCTTTCGGGCGGGATGCAGCAGCGCGCAAGCATCGCGCGGGCGCTGGCCTTCGATGCCGACATCCTGCTGATGGACGAGCCTTTCGGTGCCTTGGACGAGATCGTCCGCGATCATCTCAACGAGCAGCTCCTGGCGCTCTGGGCGCGCACCGGCAAGACCATCGGCTTCGTCACCCATTCGATCCCCGAGGCGGTCTATCTCTCGACCCGCATCGTGGTGATGAGCCCGCGCCCGGGCCGGATCACCGACGTGATCGAGAACCCGCTGTCGGCCGAGCGCCCGCTGGACATCCGCGACACGCCGGAATTCCTGGAAATCGCACACCGCGTGCGCGAGGGGCTGCGGGCGGGCCATGCCTATGACGATTGAGCGCCGCAGCCGCCCCGCGCCCGGACCATGGGCCAAGCCGGTGCGACCCGACGTGACCCGGGGCGTGCCGGACGCGGCGGGGGGGGGGGCGCCATGCGTAACCTCCTGCCCATCCTCACCGTGCTCGCCGCCATCGCCGCGATCTGGTATCTCGCCGTGGCCCCGATGAACATCCGCACCGCGCTGGACCAGGCCGAGCGGGCCGGGCAAGCGGTCGAGCCCGAGGGGGCGCTGGCCCGGCAGGAGGTCTCGTCCTTCCGTCTCTTGGCGCAGAACCCCGAGATCATTCCCATGGCCTATGCCCTCGACCGGCCCCGCCTGCCGACGCCCGTTCAGGTGGGCGAGGAGCTGTGGAAGACCACCGGCGAGATGGCCCTGCGCGGGCGGGCGATGTCGAAACGCTCGCTGATCTACCACGGCTGGATCACCCTGCAATCGACGCTCTGGGGCTTTGCCTTGGGCACGGCGCTGGGCATCCTGGGGGCGGTGGCGATCGTCTATTCGCGCGTCGTGGACATGAGCCTGATGCCCTGGGGATCATCTCTCAGACCGTGCCCATCGTGGCGCTCGCGCCGATGATCATCGTGCTGTCGAGCCAGGTGGGGATCGAGGGGCGCGGCGTGCCCAAGGCGATCATCTCGGCCTACCTGTGTTACTTCCCGGTGCTGGTGGGCATGGTCAAGGGGCTGCGCTCGCCTGGCCCGTCGCAGCTCGACCTTCTGAAAACCTATAGTGCCAATGGGTTACAGGTCTTTCTTAAACTGCGCTTGCCGGCCTCGGTGCCCTATCTCTTCACCTCGCTCAAGGTGGGCATCGCCGCCGCGCTGGTGGGCACCATCGTGGGCGAGCTGCCCACGGGGGCCATCAGCGGGCTGGGTGCGCGCATCCTGATCGGGGACCAGTTCGGCACGCCGCTGGCGATCTGGGCGGCACTCTTCGCCGCGGCGATCCCGGCGGGCGTGCTGGTCACCGTGCTGGACCTGTTGCAGCGGGTCACTCTCAAACGCATGGGAATGCAGACATGAACGCGCTGATCCTCGCCCTGATCTTCTGGCTGGGCGCCTGGGCGCTGAATGTGCTGTTGGCGCGCTCGGCCTGGGCGGGACGGCGCGCGGCGCGCATCTTCGTGCCGGTCCTGTTCGGGATCACGCTGCTGGTGTTGTGGGAGGGGCTTGTGCGCGGTTTCGGCGTGTCGCCGGTGATCCTGCCCGCACCGTCGGACGTGGCGCAGACCTTCGCCACCTCGACCGACCTGCTCTGGGCCGATTTCAAGCAGACCGTACTCAAGGGGGCGCTGTCGGGCTTCGTCATCGGCGCTTCGGCGGCTATCGTCACCGCGATCCTGATCGACCGCTCGGCTTTTCTGACGCGCGGGCTCCTGCCCATCGGCAATTTCGTGGCGGCCCTGCCGATCGTCGGCATCGCGCCGATCCTGGTGGGCTGGTTCGGCTTCGATTGGCAGTCGAAGGCGGCGGTGGTGGTGGTGATGGTGTTCTTCCCGCTGCTGGTCAACACCGTGCAGGGCCTGCGCGAGACCGACGCCATGCAGCGCGACCTGATGCGCACCTATGCCGCCGGTTACTGGCAGACGCTGGCCAAGCTGCGCCTGCCCGCGGCGGGGATGGCGCAGGCCGCCGACGAGGTGACGCTGCAACTCAAATGGGTCACCCAGGCCCAGTTTGCCGGCTATTACGTGACTCAGGACAAGGGGTTCTACGAGGAGGAGGGGCTCGACGTCACCATCCTGCCCGGCGGGCTCGACATCGCACCGCCGCAGGTG
>DOIS01000309.1 GCA_003511785.1 Paracoccaceae bacterium | reverse complement strand
CTCGCGGCCGAGGCCCGCCAGGCGATGCTGCTACAACGGGTCGCGCGCGGTGCGGACGCGATGAGCGCGCGCGAGGCGCTGGAGATCGCCACGCGCGGCGGCGCCGACGTGCTGGGCCGGCCCGATTGCGGGCGGCTGGCGGTGGGCAAGCGCGCCGATCTGGCGATCTGGGACGTCTCGGGGGTGGAAAGCGCAGGCAGCTGGGACAAGGCGGCGCTGCTGCTGGCCGGGCCGACCCGGGTGAAACACCTGTTCGTCGAGGGCCGGGCGGTGGTCGAGGACGGACGCATGGCGAGCATCGACCTGGCCCGTACGGTCGCCCGACAGACCCGGCTGGCCGCCGCGCTCATGGGCTGACCGCGGCCCGGGCCGCCGGCGGGCGCGCGGGCCCGAAAAAGAACACGACAAAAGGGGCCGCACCCAAGGTGCGACCCCCTGTTTCCCAAGACAGGCGCAAGATTACTTGATCTTGCCTTCCTTGTACTCGACATGCTTGCGCGCGACCGGATCGTATTTCCGAATGGTCATCTTCTCGGTCATGGTGCGCGCGTTCTTCTTGGTCACATAGAAGTGGCCGGTGCCTGCGGTGGAGTTCAGGCGGATCTTGATGGTCGTCGGTTTGGCCATTTGACGTCTCCTGCAACGAAAGGCAGGGGGCCCTTCGTAAAATTCGTATGAAGCTGCGCTTTTACCGGCGATGGGCCGCGAGTCAACCGGATTTCTGCGTCACTGGGGCCGGAAATCGGCCCGGCAGCGATTGTGAACCGCCCCGCGCCCTCGCCCGTATCAGGTCAAAGCACCGAGGCTCCATGACCGGCATCTCTGACAGTCCTCCCGTCCGCACCGCCCTGCGCCCGTCAATGGGGGTGCAGGTGTTTCTCGTTGCGGGGTTTCTCGCCTCGGCGGGCGTGCCGCTTTACATCCACTTGCCGCGATTCGCCGCCGATCTGGGCATGGGGCTGGGCGCGATCGGGGGAATGCTGGCGGTGCTGCGGTTGGTGGACTTCGTGCAGGACCCGGTGCTGGGCTGGGCCGCCGACCGGTTCCCGCGCGCCCGCCGGGCAATGGCGGCGGCGGGGTTCGCGGGCATGGGGTTGGGCTATGCGCTGGTTTTCGCCGGTCAGCCGGGGCCTTGGGGGCTGGCACTGGGGCTGGTGCTGATCTTCACCGCCTTCTCGCTGGGCACGATCCTGTTCTACGGCCAGGGCGTGGCGCTGGTGGGCGATGCGGGCGCGGGGGCGCATTACCGGCTGGGCGGGCTGCGCGAGGCCGGCGCGCTCACCGGCATCGTGCTGGCCGCGCTGAGCCCATCGCTGCTGGCGTTGTGGATCGGCACGCTGCCAGGCTATGCTGCCTACGGGTTGGGGCTGGCCGGGCTGGCGCTGGCGGTCTGGATGCTCAGCCGCCCGCTCTGGTCGCTGCCCCCGCCCCCGCCCGAGCCGCGCCCCTCGCTGCGCCCGCTGATGCGCGCGGGCGGCGGATACCTGCTGCTCATCGCGCTCTTGAACGCGGTGCCGGTGGCGATCACCTCGACGCTGTTCCTGTTCTTCGTGGAGGACCGGCTGCAACTGCCGGGGCTGGCCGGCCTCTACCTGGTGGCCTTCTTCGCCGCCGCGGGGCTCGCCGCGCCGGTCTGGTCGCGGCTGGCGGCGCGGTTCGGCGCGCGCCGGGTGCTGCTGCCCGCGATGGGGCTGGCGGTGGTCTGCTTCATCTGGGCGGCGCTGCTGCCCGCCGGCGCGGGCTGGCAGTTCGCGCTGATCTGCCTGGGCTCGGGCCTGGCGCTGGGGGCGGACATGGCGATCCTGCCCGCGCTCTTCGCCGCGACGCTGGCCCGCGCCGGCCTTCCAACGGGGCTGGCCTTCGGGGCCTGGTCCTTCGCCGGCAAGGCGTCGCTGGCCATCGCCGCCGCCGTGGCGCTGCCGCTGCTGGAGCGGGCGGGTTATGACCCGGGGGGTGCGAATGATGCGCAGGCGCTCGCGGCGCTGAACATGGCCTATGCGCTGCTGCCCTGCGCGCTGAAACTGCCCGCCATGCTTCTGGTGGCGCGGCTCAAGGATACGAAGATCGGAGAGGCGGATGTTTGAGGGCAAGACCTGGTGGATCGTAGGCGCGAGCGACGGGCTGGGTCGCGCGCTGGCCCGCGCGCTGGACGCCGAGGGGGCGACGCTGATCCTGTCGGCGCGGGGCGCCGAGGCGCTGGAGGCGCTGGCGGGCGAGTTGCGCGACGCCAGGCCCCTGGTGATGGACGTGACCGACGCGGCCTCGGTGCGCGCGGCCACAGAGGCGGCGGGCACGCCGGACGGGATGATCTATTGCGTGGGGCTTTACGAGCCGATGCGCGCGACCGACTGGCAGCCCGGCGCGGCCGAGGCAATGACCGAGGCCAACTTCACCGGCGCGCTGCGGGTGCTGGCGCCGCTGGTCCCGGCGATGGTGGCGCGCGGGCACGGCCACCTGGCATTGATCGGATCGCTGGCCGGGTTCCGGGGCCTGCCCGGCGCCATCGGATACGGCGCCAGCAAGGCCGCGCTGATGCACCTGGCCGAGAACCTGCGCGTCGATCTGCGCGACACCGGGGTGACGGTCAGCCAGATCAATCCCGGCTTCATCCGCACCCGGCTGACCGCCAAGAACGATTTCCACATGCCGCAACTGCTCGAGCCCGAGGATGCCGCCGCACGCACCATCCGGGCGATCCGGTCGGGGCGGTTTTCGACCTCCTACCCCGCGCCCTTCGCCTGGCTGTTCTCCTGGGGGCAATACCTGCCGCTGGGCTTGTTCCACCGGCTGTTCAAGTGAGCTAGCGGGTCAGGCGGAACTCGGCGCTGTCGCCCTGCCCCCGGTCGGCGGTGAAACGGATTCGGTCGCCCGAGACGCGTACCTCCTGGCAGTTCATGCCGAAGCTGCGATCGCGCCAGGACATCTCGCGGCAGAAATAGCCCTCGCGCCAGTTACAGCGGCCGGTCACGTCCCACATGCCGCCGGTGCCGGTGATCGCCCCGTCGGGGCGCACCTGGAGGCTGATGAGCGTGCGTTTCAGCGTCTTGCCCGCAACCGTGTCGCGAAAGGCGCTTTCCTCGGTGATGCGGTCGAACTCGGCCCGGGCCGGCACGGCGGCGAGCGCGGCGAGGGCCAGGGCAATGACGATGGAGCGCATGAAAGCCTCCCGATGCTGTGGCGTCCTGCATCGGATACGCCGCAAAGGCCAGTGCGGATGAGTCACGACGAAACAGGGCGGACCATGGCGGCCCGCCCGGCACTCCTCACGCACTGGGGATCACTCGGCGGCGCGCAGCTCTTCTTGCGCGGACGGGCGCATGGTGGCGATCAGCTCGGCCACCTTGATGCCGAACTTGCGCATCTCCGAGCGATTCAGGATCACGCCGCCCTCGGTGAGATAGAGCCAGTCGGTGACATTCAGCACATGGCCACCCGCCTCGTCGGGCAGGCGGATGCGGCAGGTCATGCGCACGGTGGCGCCCGAGACCACGCCCTGGGCCTCGCCGATCACGTCGGCGGCGGTGGCGGTGAAGGTGCCGTCATTGCCCATCTTCAGATGCCACTCGCGGTCCTGCCGCGTGCCCGAGGAATAGAAGAAATGCTCGGCCAGCCGCCCGGTGGCGCCATCCCAATGCCCCTCCATCCGTGCCTCGAAGCGCGAGGTGACGCGGCCCAGCGGGCCATAGATCATGCCCTCGCAGTCGATCGGTCCGCTGAGGTGGCGCCGCAGGTCGAAGGGCGGTTCGGTCGCATCGTAATGCTCGGGGCGCTGCGCGGCGAAGCCCGCCTTCCGGCGGAGCAGATAGAAGGCCAGTGCCAGGACCGGCAGCAGGCCCAGAAGAACGGCAGAATCGGTCATCGGGCGCCCTCCTCGGGTTGGGAAAGTGTCAGTCGAGAGGTCATGTGACCTCCTCGGCGGGGGCTCGGGACGCGGACGGAAGCGCGCTCTTGGCCCAGAGCTTCAGCGCCTGCCAGTGGATCAGCGCCGTGGTGCGCAGCGCGCCCAACGGGCGGGCAGCCCGGCACGGATCAGCGCGGCGCTGGTCAGCGGCCGGCGCGGACCGCTGAGCGTGGCCACCACGCCCTCGGCGCCGTGACGGTGGGTGATGCGGATGGCGATCCGGTCAGGCGCGATATTGAAGCGGAATTCGTAGCGCCCGGCCACGTCCTGGAAGGGCGAGACATGCAGCATCTTGCGCGCGCCCAGGCGGTCGGTGGGGCGGATCGGGGCGAAATCATCATGGTGCACGGCATAGCTGTGCCGGTCGCCCATGGGCGTGTTGACCTCGGCGATCACCGCGACAAGCGCCTCGTCCCGATAGGCCAGGAAGAACGAGACCGGGTTGAACCAGTAGCCCAGCGCGCGCGGCTGGGTCAGCAGCAGGATCGACACGTCGGGGAGGCCCCGCGCCGCCAGCACCTCGCGCGCCCAGGCCACGCCGCGCCCTGCCCCGCGCGGCCCGCCATGGTCGCGGTCATGCACCGCGGCCAGGTTGAAGCGGTTGCGCGAGAAGAGCGCCGGGCCCGGGATCTCGGCCTCGGGGCCGATCAGCACGAAATCCACGCCATAGCGGAAGGCGTTGCCGATCGCCCCGCGCCGGGCATGAGCGGTCACGCCGGGGATATGCTCGGGCGTGTGGCTCACGCGGCCACCTCCTCCGCCGCCGCGCGCTCCTCGAGCCGCCGGGCGATGTTGACCGCGCTCTGAAACCCGTCCTCGTGGAAGCCGTGGCGCGTCCAGGCCCCGGCGAACCAGGTGTTGTGGCGGCCCTGGATCTCGGCCAGCGTTCCCTGCGCGCGCAGGGCGGCATGGTCGAAGACCGGGTGCGCGAAGGTGTTGCGGTCATAGACCTGCGACTCGTCGATGGGCGTGGTCGGGTTGAGCGTGATGGAGAGCGGGTCGCTCTCGGGGATGTTCTGGAGCCGGTTCATCCAGTAGCTGACGCCGATGCGGCGTTGCTCGGCCACCCCGTCCGAGCGATAGACCCAGCTCGACCAGACCGGGCGGCGGGCGGGCATGTGGCTTGCGTCGCGGTGCAGCACCACCTCGTTGTCCTGGAACCCGATGGCCCCCAACGCGCGCGCCTCGGTGGGCGTGGGCCGGTCCAGCAGCGCCAGCGCCTGGTCGGAATGGCAGGCGAAGATCACCTCATCGAACCGCTCGGCCGGTGCGCCCTCGGCCGCGACAAAAACCTCGCCCTCGCCCCGCACCACGTTCTGCACCGGCGTGTCGGTGCGCAGCGCCACGCCGCGCCCGCGCAGATGCGCCTCGACCCGCTTGACATACTCGACGCTGCCGCCCGTGACGGTCATCCACTGGTGCTGGTTGCGCGCCGACAGGAGCGCGTGGTTTTCCATGAACTGCACCAGCGGGCGGGCCGGGAAGTCGCGGATGCGCTCGGGCGGGGTGGACCAGATCGCGCCGCAGAGCGGCGTGAGGTAACACTCCTGGAACCACGGCCCCATGCGCATGTCGCGCATCAACTCGCCCACGGTCAGGCCCTCGTCCTGCGACGCCTCGACCGCACGGGCGTTGAACCGCAGGATGTCGCGGATCATCCGGTAGAAGCCCGGCCGCCCCATGTTGCGCTTCTGCGCGAAGAGCGCGCCCAACCCGTGCAGCGCATATTCCACCCGTCCGCCGTCGATCGAAGCGCCGAAGCTCATGTCGCTGTTCTCGGTGGGCACGTCGAGATCGGCGAACATGCGCGTCAGATGCGGATAAGTGGCGTGGTTGAGCACGATGAAGCCGGTATCGGCCGGCTGATCGCCATTCCGCCCGGCCAGAACGGTGCGCGCATGGCCGCCCAGTCGCGGCGCCGCCTCGAACAGCGTGACCCGGTGCGTGGGCGCCAGAAGATAGGCCGCCGCAAGCCCCTAGATGCCGCCGCCGATGATGGCCACCGAGCGGGCGCCGATGCGCGTGTCGTGAAATGTCATGTCCGGTCCGTCTGCTTGTGATTTTAGACGGTTACGGGACCTGCCGGGTGGCGGATCATTCTTTTCGCAATTAGAGTGATCCGGTCCCCGGCACCGCGCGTAAGAGGGACATGCTGAGCGACGGAGACATCGTTTTGGAGCGGCTCGAGACCCGCAAGTGGGCGCCGGTCACCGACCCGGCCCCGGCCCTGTCGCAGCAGACGGAATGGATACTGGCCGTGCGCGATGCGCGCGACAAGGTGGCGTTTGCCCGCCTCTTCGCGCATTTCGCGCCGCGGCTCAAGGCATTCGTGATGAAGGGCGGCCTGGGCTCCGGCCAGGCCGAGGAAGTGGTGCAGGACGTGATGCTGACGTTGTGGAACAAGGCGCATATGTTCGATCCCGGTCGGGCGCAGGTCTCGGCCTGGGTCTACCAGATCGCGCGCAACCGTCAGATCGACATGCAGCGCCGCGAGAATCGCCCTGTGCCGGAGGAACTGGCCGAGGCGCCCGACCCCGATCCAGACGCCAGCGCCGCACTGGCGCTGGAACAGGAAACCGACCGGCTGCGTCGGGCGCTGGCCTCGCTGCGCCCGGAACAGCGCGAGATGATCCAGAAGGCTTATCTGGGCGAATTGACACATCAGGAAATCCAGGCGCAGACCGGCCTGCCGCTGGGCACGATCAAGTCGCGCATCCGGCTTGGGCTGGAGCGGCTGCGCCACGAACTCAAGCATATCCGACAGACATGACCGACATCAGACATCATATCCCCGAGCCGATGCTCGCGGCCTATGCCGCCGGCACCCTGCCCCGCGCCTTCGAACTGGTGATCGCGGCGCATATTTCGCTCTGCGACGAGTGCCGCGCAGGACTGGAAGCGCACGAGATCCTGGGCGGTGCCCTGCTGGATGACACCCCCTGCGCGGACCTGTCCGAGGGGCTGGCCGACCGGGTCATGGGCCTGCTCGACGCGCCCTGTGCGGTGCGCGAGGCGCCAAGGCGCAAGGGCATCTATCCCGGCCCGGTGGCCGAGGCGATGCGCAACGGCGCGCCGCGCTGGAAAAAGCTGGGCATGGGCGTGCGCCAGGACATCCTGTTCCACGACAAGGACGGCAGCGCGCGGCTGCTCTACATCCCGCCGGGCGCGGCGGTGCCCGATCACGGGCATCGTGGCACCGAATTGACGCTGGTGCTGCAAGGCGCGTTCAACGACGAGACCGGGTATTTCGGCGTGGGCGATCTGGAGGTGGCGGACGAGGA
>DOIS01000140.1 GCA_003511785.1 Paracoccaceae bacterium | reverse complement strand
CGGTTTCGCCTCCCCGGCCAGGCGGCCCGCGCCCGGGGGGGCGGTGCCGCCCGGCGCGCAGCCCCCCGCCGTGCCCGCCGCGCCCCCCGTGGCGCTGCCCGAGGCCGACCCGGTCGAGGAGGCCGAAGCGGCCGCGCGGGCCGCGGGCTCCCTGGACGCGCTGCGCGCCGCGCTGGACGCCTTCGCGCATTGCGAGTTGAAACGCGGCGCGCGCAACCTGGTCTTTTCCGACGGGGTGCCCGGCGCCCGGGTGATGCTGATCGGCGAAGCGCCCGGGCGCGACGAGGACCGCGAGGGCCGCCCCTTCGTGGGGCGCGCCGGACAGCTTCTCGACCGGATGCTCGCCGCCATCGGGCTGAGCCGGGCCGACAGCGTCTATATCACCAACGTCCTGCCCTGGCGCCCGCCCAACAACCGCGACCCGCTGCCGGCCGAGATCGCCATGATGCGCCCCTTCCTGCGCCGCCATGTGGAGCTTGCCGCGCCCGAGATCGTGGTGCTGGTGGGCAATCATGCCTGCCAGGCGGTGCTGGACCGCAAGGGCATCACCCGGCTGCGCGGCACCTGGGCCGAGGCCTACGGGCGCCCGGCGCTGCCGGTCTTTCATCCGGCCTACCTGCTGCGCACCCCTGCGGCCAAGCGCGAGGCCTGGGCGGACCTGCTGGACATCAACGCGCGCCTGGGGGCAAGAACATGAAGATACTCGCCTTTTCCGACCTGCACCACGGGGCGAAGGCCGCCCGCGACCTGGTCGCCGCCAGCCGCGAGGCCGAACTGGTGATCGGCGCGGGCGATTTCTGCAACATGCGCCAGGGGCTGGACGAGGCGCTGGCCCTGCTCGCGGGGCTGGCCGCGCCGATGATCGCGGTGCCCGGCAATGCCGAGACCGCCGAGGAGTTGCGCGCCGCCGCCGGGCCGGGCACGACCGTGCTGCACGGGCAGGGCGAGACGCGCGACGGGCTGCGCCTTTTCGGGCTGGGCGGGGCGGTTCCCGAGACACCTTTCGGCGCCTGGTCCTTTGATCTGTCCGAAGCCCGCGCCGCCGACCTGCTCGCGCCGTGCGAGGAGGCCGACATCCTGATCCTGCACTCGCCGCCCAAGGGCGTGGCCGACCGCACCTCGCAGGGCGTGTCGGTGGGCTCGGTCGCGATCCGCGACGCCATCGAACGCATCCAGCCGACGCTGGCGGTCTGCGGTCACATCCACGACAGCTGGGGGCAGGAGGGGCAGATCGGGCGCACCCGGGTGGTCAACCTCGGCCCCACCCCGACCTGGTTCGAGATCGAGCAGCCGGGCCGGGCGTGATGCAGCCTGAAATTGTCAGCTGACAACGTTTAATAAATCCTAAAGAGAGGCCCCATGTCGCGCATCGACGAAAGCAAACCCTTCCAGCCGGTCCGCATCGCGGTGCTCACCGTCTCGGACAGCCGCGCGCTGGAGGACGACCGATCGGGCCAGACGCTGGTCGATCGTCTGCAAAAGGCCGGGCATGTCCTGGCGGACCGCCGCATCCTGCGCGACGAACGCGCCGAGATCGCCGAGCAGCTGCGCGCTTGGGTGGCCGACCCGGAAGTGGACGTGGTGATCTCGACCGGCGGCACCGGGCTGACGGGGCGCGATGTCACGGTCGAGGCGCATCGGGATGTCTATGAGAAGGAGATCGAAGCCTTCTCCATCGTCTTCACCCATATCTCCATGGAAAAAATCGGCACCTCGGCGGTGCAGTCGCGCGCCACCGGGGGGGTGGCCGGGGGCACCTATCTCTTTGCGTTGCCGGGCAGCCCCGGCGCCTGCAAGGACGCCTGGGACGGGATTCTGGCGGCGCAGCTGGATTATCGGCACGCCCCGTGCAATTTCGTGGAAATCATGCCGCGCCTGGACGAACATCTGCGACGGAAATGACGCGGCGGGCCGTGAAACCGTCAAGCACTTGGTATTTCGTCCCGCGCCGCTAGATTAAGGGCGCCGCGCGGCGGTTGCGGGAAAGGCGGAACATGCGGTTTCTTCGGCACTCTCTGGTGGGCCTGTTGCTGGCGTCGCTGACGGCGGCGCTGCTGATCTATGCCGCCCAGCTGGTGATCTCCGCCGTGCAGACGCGCATGAACGCCGAGCCGCGCACGCCGCCGGCCCGCGAGCGGGTCTTTGCCGTCAACGTGGTCACGGCGGAGTCGGAAACCGTGACGCCGATCCTCGAGACCTTCGGCGAGGTGCAGAGCCGCCGCACGCTGGAGTTGCGCGCGGCGCAGGGTGGCCGCGTGGTCGAACTGTCCGAGAGCGTGGTCGAGGGCGGCAACGTGCGCGCGGGCGAGGTGCTGGCCCGGATCGATCCGGCCGACGCCCAGGCCGCGCTGGACCGCGCCGAGAGCGAGGCGATGGACGCCCGCGCCGAGGAGCGCGACGCCGAGCGTGCCCTGGCGCTGGCCCGCGACGAGCTGGTGGCGGCCGAGGACCAGGCCACGCTGCGCCAGCGCGCCCTGCAACGCCAGATCGACCTGGAAGAGCGTGCCGTGGGCACCGCCGCCGCGGTCGAGACCGCCGAACTGGCCGCCGCCTCGGCGCGCGCCACGGTGCTGGCCCGGCGCCAGGCCGTGGCCCAGGCCGAGGCGCGCATCGACTAGGCGGCCACGCGGCTGGCGCGGGCGCAAATCTCGCTCTCCGACGCGCGGCGCCGGCTCGAGGACACCGAGATCACCGCCGCCTTCGATGGCACGCTCAGCGAGGTGAACGTGGTCGAGGGCGGGCTGGTTTCAGCCAACGAGCGGCTGGCAAACCTGGTCGATCCCGCCCGGCTCGAGGCCGCGTTCCGTGTCTCGACCGCGCAATATGTGCGGCTTCTGGACGAGGGGCGTCTGATCCCCGCGCCGGTCACGGTGACGCTCGATGTCACCGGCGTCAGCCTGACCGCCGAGGGCCGCATCTCGCGCGACAGCGCCGCCGTGGGCACCGGCAGTTCGGGCCGGATGCTGTTCGCCGGGATGGGCGCGGCGCCGGGCTTCAAGCCCGGCGATTTCGTGACCGTCACCGTCGAGGAGCCCGAGATCGCGGGCGTCGTGCGCCTGCCCGCCTCGGCGCTGGATGCCGCCGGCACGGTGCTGGTGCTGGGCGAGGAGGACCGGCTGGAAATCCTTCCCGTCGACCTGGTGCGCCGCCAGGGCGACGACGTGCTGCTGCGCGGCGCGGGGCTCGACGGGCGCGAGGTGGTGGCGGGGCGCACCCCGCTCCTGGGGCCGGGGATCAAGGTCCGGCCGCTGCGGCAGGAGGCGATGGAGACCGGCGCCGAGGCCCAGCTGATCGAGGAAATGCTGGAGCTGACCAGCGAACGCCGCGCCCGGCTCATCACCTTCGTCGAGGAGAGCCCTGCCATGCCCGCGGAGGCCAAGGCCCGCATGTTGGCCGTTCTGGGCGAGGACCGCGTTCCCGCAAGGCTGGTGGCGCGCATCGAATCCCGCATGGGAGGGTGAGGCCACATGGTGCGCGACATCCCCGCCGCGGCGGGTGGCATCCTGTCCTATTTCACCCGTCACCGCACGGCGGCCAACCTGCTCCTGGTGGTGCTCCTGGTTCTGGGAGCGGCGGCGATCCCGAACATGCGGGCGCAGTTCTTTCCCGATGCCATCATCGACAACGTCTCGGTGAACGTCACCTGGGAGGGGGCAGGCCCCGAGGACGTGGACGGCGCCATCGTGCAGGTGCTGGAGCCCGCGCTGTTGGCGGTGGACGGGGTGGAAAGCACCGCCTCGACCTCGCGTGAGGGTCGGGCCAGCATCACGCTGGAATTCGAGCCCGGCTGGGACATGGCGCGCGCCGCCGACGACGTGCAATCGGCGGTCGATGCGATCACCACCCTGCCCGAGGATGCCGACGACCCGACCGTGCGGGGCGGCGCCTGGGGCGACCGGGTCACGGACGTGGTCATCGCGGGCC
>DOIS01000051.1 GCA_003511785.1 Paracoccaceae bacterium | reverse complement strand
CTGAGAATATAGTTTAGCGTTAAACCATTTTCACCAACACCGCAATGCCCGCGACATACCCTCGCGTCAACATGCCGCCATCGAAAAGAGACTAGTGTCGCGGGCGCAAAAAGCTACACTCGCGAAAAGGCGGAGCGATGGAGGCCACCCCCGTGCAAACACTGAAGAACCTGGCGCTGGCCCTGGTGAACGCGACGCTGATCCTGATCGCGCTGTGCCTGTTCCTGCTCTGGCAGATCGGCAACACCGCCGAACGGGTGGCGGGCAGCTTCGCCGAGAACCTCGAACTGCTGGGACCGCTGCGCGCGGAAGTCGCGGGCCTGCGCGACGACCTGTCCGGGCTGCGCGGCGACCTGGCCGAGATCCAGGCGGTGCCGGGGCAGGGCATGGACGCGGTCGAGGCCCGGCTCGATGCGGTGGGCGCGCGGCTGGACGGGGTGCAGGCGCGGGTGAACAGCCTGTCCGAGGCGCCCGAACGGTTGATGACCGCGGCGATCGACCGCTCCGCCGACCGCCTGGCCGGGGGTCTGGAGGGGCTGCTCTCCTGCGCGCGGCCGGAGATCGACCCGGAGCCCACCGCGCCGCAGAACTGACAACGGCTGCGGGTGCGCGACCCGCCGAACCCTGCACCGGACCCCGGGCTTTCCTCTTGCGAAAAATACTTCGGGGGAGTCCCGGCACGGGACGGGGGCAGAGCCCCCTGCCCGACATCGGCCCCTCGCCCGGCGCCCCCCGGTCCGGGCGCCTTTCGGCCTCAGCCGGCGGCCGCTTGCAGACTGCGCACGGTCTCGCCATAGCTGCCGGCGGCCACGTACTCGGCCTCCTGCGCCGTGGTCGCGCGGGCCAGCGCGGTGTTGCGATAGGGAAACCGCCCGAACTGGCGGATCACCTCGCGATGGGCGCGGGCGTGCAGCAGGTTCGCCGCGCCTGTCTCCGGCATCCGCTCCAGCATCAGCCGCACGCAGCGCTCCTGGTCACAGAGATTCTCGGAATGCATCAACGGCAGGTAGAAGAACTGCCGCGCGGGCTCGTCGATCTTCAGATCCCAGCCCTTGTCGATGGCGCATTTGGCGGCGGCCAACGCCGCGCGGTCGGTCGAGAAGGCGCGCGCCTCGCCGCGGAACATGTTGCGGGGAAACTGGTCGGTCAGGATGATATAGGCCAGCGCGCCGCTGGGATAGGTCAGCCATTGCGCCAGCGCGCCCTGCGCGACGCGCGTCCAGGTGGCCTCGAACCGCTGACGGATCTTCGCATCCAGCGCGGCGTCCTCCTTGTACCAATCGGCCGGGGAAAGCTCGTCCAGCCAGAACTCGAGAATTTCGTTAGACCCCGTCATGGCCCTTCACCCTGTTTGCCGCCGCGTCACCCAAGTTTTACCTTTTGTTTACACTGGCAGGACAGTCACGAATTGCAACAGGGCGACATAAACGGCGCGTTCAGGCGGCTTTTTCCGGCTCGGGCTCCTCTTCGGCCTCCTGTTCGGCCTCCTCGATCGCCGCCTCCTGGGCGAACTCGACCGCGACGGCGGTCGAGGTGGGCGACATCGGCGCATAGCTGGCGGTCTCGTCCACCGGCACGCTCGCCCGCTGCGTCGCGCGCCATGCGGCGTATCCGGCCAGCGTGAACAGCAGCACCGCCATGAACAGGAAGAAGCCCGAAGGCCCGAACAGCGCAGGCCCCATCAACCAACCCGTGATCAGCGGCCCGGCGATGGCCCCCAGCCCGTTGATGAAGACCAGCCCGCCCGAGGCGGCGGCCATGTCCTCGTGTTCGAGATAGTCGTTGGTGTAGGCGATCAGCATCGAGTAGAGCGGGTTCGACATGCCGCCGATCACGAAGGCGCCCACCAGGAGCATGGCGAAATTGCCGCCCAGCAACATGCCGACCAGCGAGCCCAAACCGCCAATGGCCGCCACCACCAGGATCAGGAAGCGCCGGTCCATCCGGTCCGACAGCCAACCCAGCGGGTATTGCGACAGCGTGGCGCCTATGTAGAAGGTCGCCACGAAGATCGAGATCTGTCCCAGGCTGAGCCCGGCCTGCGCGCCATAAACCGCGCCCATGCCGAACTGCGAGGCGAAGACCCCGCCCAGCAGGAACATGCCCACGCAGCCCAGCGGCGAAATCCGGTAGAGCTGCACCAGGGTCATCGGCTTGGTGGTGTCGAAGGCCGGCGTGGGGCTGATCGACAACAGAATCGGCCCGAAGGAGATCGAGATCAGCACCGAGGCGATCACGAAGGTGACATAGCCCGAGGGATCGCCCACCAGAAGCAGCGCCTGCGCGCTAACGATGCCGAACATCTGCACCATCATGTAGAGCGACAGCGCCTTGCCCCGGTTGGTGTTGTCGGCGGCGTTGTTGAGCCAGCTCTCGGCGGTGACATACACGCCCGAGAAACAGAAGCCGATGATGACCCGACCCAGGAACCAGGCATAGGGGTGGGTGAAGACGGGATAGAGGATCATCACCGCCGAGATGAACGAGGCCAGCGCCGCGAAGACCCGCACATGGCCCACGCGGCGGATCATTTCGGGCGCCATGCGCGAGCCGCCGAGAAAGCCGATGAAATAGGCCGACAGGATGTAGGACATCTCGAAGGTCGAGAACCCCTCGATCTCGCCGCGCACGCCCAGCAGGGTGCCCTGCAACCCGTTGCCCACCATCAGCAGCATCATGCCGAGCAGCAGCGCCCATGCGCTGGTCAGAACCTGGAACATCGCCTCTGGCCTCCCTGTCTGGCCGGTGGATTGGCGCCCTGATACGAAACCGCGCGCCGGGCGGCCCTTGCCGTTTGCGACCGCCGGGGTCGGTTTCCGACGTAACCCGCCCGGAAAACGCGAACAACCCCGCCCGGGTCCAAGAAAATTCGAATTTTCTTGGCAAAATTCTTTGAAGAATTTTGCGCCGCCTCAGCCGTCGGGGATCAGCAGCGAGGCATCGCCGTAGGAGAAGAAGCGATACCGCTCGCGCACCGCGTGGTCATAGAGGCGCATCACCCGGTCGCGTCCCATCAGCGCGGAGACCAGCATCATCAGGGTCGATTTCGGCAGGTGGAAATTGGTCATCAGCGCGTCGGTCACGCGGAACGTGAAGCCGGGATAGATGAAGATGTCGGTCTCGCCCTCCCAGGGCGCGATCCGGCCGGTGGCCTGCGCCGCGCTCTCGATCAGGCGCAGCGCGGTGGTGCCCACCGGGATCACCCGCCCGCCGGCGGCCTTGGTCGCGGCGATCTCGGCGGCGGCCTGCGGGCTCACGCGGCCCCATTCGGCGTGCATCCTGTGGGTGGTGACGTCCTCGACCTTGACCGGCAGGAAGGTGCCCGCCCCCACATGCAACGTTACGTGGCTGAACGCCACGCCGCGCGCCTCCAGCGCCGCCAGCAGCGCCTCGTCGAAATGCAGCGAGGCGGTGGGCGCGGCCACGGCGCCGCTCTCGCGCGCCCAGACGGTCTGGTAATCCTGCTTGTCGCGCGCGTCGGCGGGTCGGCGCGCGGCGATATAGGGCGGCAGCGGCATGGCGCCGGCTTGGGCCAGGGCCGCGTCGAAATCCTCGCCCTTCAGGTTGAAACGCAGATGCCCCTGCCCCTCCTCCACCGCCTCGAGCCGGGCCGAGAGCGATTCGGAAAAGACGATCTCCTCGCCCACGCGCAGTTTCTTCAGCGGCTTGATCAGCGCCGACCAGCAGCCATCCGCGCGCGGCTCGAGCAGCGTGGCCTCGATCCGGGCGGAGACAGCGCCCTGCAAGCTGTCGCGGTGGCGCAGACCCGAGAGCCGCGCCGGGATCACCTTGGTGTCGTTGAGCACCAGCCGGTCGCCCGGGCGCAGCAGGCCGGGCAGGTTGGACACCACCCGGTCCGAGATCGTATCGCCCAGCGCCAGCAGGAGCCGCGCCGAGGAGCGCGGGCTGGCGGGGCGCGTGGCGATCAGGTCTTCGGGGAGGTCGAAATCGAAATCGCTGAGCTTCATGGTCGGGGTCCGGTTGGTCACGCCGCGCGCATATAGTCGGGCCGCGCGGGCTTGGCCAGAGCCTAGCGGTCTCCGGCCTGTCCGCTGATGCCCCCCTCGCCCGGCTCCCGGACCGGCGCCGGGCCGGGCGTGGGCGCGCCCTCGATCCTTGGCGGCGCGCGGCGGAAGATCTCGCGGAACATCCCCGGTGCCAGCGCCGAGAGCGGGTTGACCTGCACCGAGGGGTCGGCGGCCGGGCCGCGCAGCGTGTAGTTGAAGCCGATCACGCCCTCGCCCTTGCGGGTCAGGATCGAACCGATGCCGTTGAGCAGATACATGGGCGAGATCACCCCCTGCATGTCCAGCCGCGCGGCGTTGAGGTCATAGCGCCCGTCCATCGACAGCCCCATCGACGGGCCCACCGCGCTCGAGCCCAGCAGCGTGAGATGCGAGGGGGTCAGGCGGAACCGGGCGTCCACCTCCGAGAACCAGATCCCCTGTCCCGATAACTCGTCCAGAAGCCCCACCCCCGAGGCGGCGTTCAAGAGCGCGGCGATGGCCGGGGCGTCCTTGATCCGGGTGTCGGTCACCCGCAGCGTGCCGTCGTATTCACCCTCGCGCGCCACCGGGATCAGGGTCAGGTCGAACCGCCCCCCCGACGCCTGACGCAGCACCCCGGCCAAGCGGAACACCCCGCCGGCATCGTCCGAGCGCAGACGGATCGCGCTCCGCTCCCCGCGCGGCACGATTTCGCCGGTGACCGCCACCCCGCCGTTCACCCTGCCCCGGAAACTGCCCTGCAACCCGGCCCGGGCCGAGAACTCGCCCGAGAAATCGGTGAGCGCGATGGTGTCGGTCACTTGCAGGCGGCGCAAGCTGACCTCTATCCGGCCCGGCCCCGGGGCGCCGCCCGCGCCCCTGCCCTGGCCGAAGGTGGCGCGGCGCATGTCGAGCGTGCCGCCATGGATGCGCAGGTCGGGGCTGGCCGCGCCGGGACGGCCAACCAGTTCGAGACTGGCCTCCAGCCAGCCGCCCAGCCGCACCGAACCGAGCAGCGCCCGCTCGAGCCCGCCGCCTTCGCGGTTGAGCACCGATCCGGTGGCCTCCAGCCCGGCAGCATCCAGCATCAGGTGATCGACGCGCGGCCGGTCGCCCAGCGTCCCGGTCAGCTCGAACCGGCCCGCGCCGGCGCGCGGCTTGGTCCATCCCAGCGCGGGGACAGTCAGGCCCAGCCCCTCGAGGTCCGAGCGCAGCGCCAGGCGCGGCGGCGCCTCCGCGCCCAGATCGAGCGTGAACTCCCCCTGCCCGCGCCCCGACAGGCTGCCCGGCGGCAGGCCGAGGTCGAAGGTATCGACCAGGTCCTGCGACAGCGCCACGCGCCCGGTGACCCGGCTGCCCTTCGGCGCGCCCTTGCCGATGGGCCGGCGCCAGCGCGCAGTGACCGGCACCCCGTCCACACGGCCCTCGCCCTCCAGCACGACCCGGGTCTGATCGGCGGTCAGCGCCAGCGTGTCGGCCCGCAGGGTGCGGCCCGGGATCAGCATGTCGCTCTTCAGGTCAGTGATCGTGCCCGCGGCGTGAAACTCGACCTCCTCGAAGGGGGTGTTCTTCTCCAACGGGGTATGCACCGTGCCTTGCGCGCGCAGATGCCCCTCGGCCATATCCACGGGCAGATCCGTCTCGCGCAGCACCGAGATCGGCGGGCGGTTCAGCAGCGACAGCGCCGCCGTCACCGGCCCCTCGAGGCGGGCGCGGATGATGCCCGACGCATGATCCTTGATGGTGACGTCGGGGATGATGAAACTTGTCCCCGAGATGTCCAGCGCGCCGCCCGTCTCGGCCGTGATCTCGCCCTGCGTGGCGCTGACCACGAACCGGTCGCCCGCGAGCGAGGCCACCCCGGCCGCGTTCTCCAGCGGCGGCATGTGCCGGTTGAAGCGCACGCGCCCCTCGGCGAAGTCGAAATCGCCGTAAAGCTCGGGCGGCTGTCCGGGCTGCCCGCGCAGGGCGAAGTTCACGTCGCTGATAACCCCGCCCAGCATGTTCTTCTCGACCCATTCGCGCGGCTTGACCACCGCCCCGCGCGGCCAGAGCGCCAGCAGGCGCGCCGGCGTCACCCGGTCCAGCGCCGCATCCAGCGCCAGCCGCCAGCCGTCGGCGGCGGCCTCGAAGGTGCCGCTGGCCCAGCCCTGCTGCGGCCCGGCGCGCAGGTGCATCTGGCCCA
>DOIS01000044.1 GCA_003511785.1 Paracoccaceae bacterium | reverse complement strand
ATGGGTCCTGACCCTAGGTGGCGGCGCCCACGGGGGTAGCGGGCCGGATCGCCCCGCCGGGACAATGCTATGGCGCGCTGGCGCCCCTGCCGGTGGCTGCGTTGCGGCTGGAGCCGGACATGGTGGCACAACTGGGCCGGCTGGACCTGCGCCGGATCGGCGACCTGCTGGGCCAGCCCCGCGCCGGGCTGGCCCGACGGTTCGGGAGGGGTCTGATGCTGCGGCTGGACCAAGCCACCGGCAGCGCGCCCGAGTCCATCTCGCCTGCGCGCCCGCCGCATCATTTCGCGGTGCGGCTGACTTTGCCTGACCCGATCGGGCTGAAGGACGACCTGCTGGCCGGTATCGACCGAATGTTGCCACGCCTCTGCGCCGGCCTGGAGGATGCCGGGCGCGGCGTGCGGCGGCTGCGGCTCGAGGCGCATCGCACCGACCAGTCCGCCGAGATCGCCGAGGTCGGGTTGGCCCGGCCCAGCTTCGATCCCGAGCGTCTGCGCCCGCTCCTGGGCATGAAGCTGGACGCGATCGACGCGGGCTTCGGCATCGACATGCTGCGGCTCGAGGCCTTCCAGACCGAGCCGATCCACGACCGGGCCCCCGTGGGTCATCTGCGCGCGGGCGCGGCCGCCGCCGAGCGTCTGTCGGTCAGCGCCGCGCTGGACGATCTGATCGGCCGGCTTGGCGCGCGGATCGGGCTTGAGGCGATCACGCGGCGCCACCCGGCCTCGAGCCACGTCCCGGAAAAGGTCGCGCAGATCCTTGCCGCCGCATGGTCAGAGCCGGCCCGCGACTGGTCCGCGCCCGAAAGGCCGCGCCCGTTGCTGTTGTGGCGCCCCGAGCCGGTGATGGAGACACAGGGGGGGCTGCCTGCCTGCCCGGTTCCGATGGCGCGGGCAGGACTGGGAGGTGGCCGGCGCCAAAGGGCCGGAGCGGATTGCCCCGGAGTGGTGGCTGGACGATCCCGACTGGCGCAGCGGGGTGCGCGACTATTGGATGGTCACGACGAGAGGCGGGGCGCGCCTGTGGCTGTTCTATGCCCACGGGGCGGCGATGTCGGACGGCTGGTTCTGCCATGGCGGGTTCGCGTGACGGGTGCCGCCCGCATGTGGAACTTTTCGCGAGGCCTCGCGTTCCGAGGGCAACCGGGCGCGCTTCGCGTCCGGCCGCAGGCGCGAGGCGATACCCCATGTCCGAATTGTTCGTAACCGTGTTCGACACCCCCTCGGGGGCCGCGCAACTCAAGGCGGAACTTGCCAAGTTGCGCAGTGCCGGGCAGCTCGAAACCCGCGAGAGCAACCTGGTCACGCGCGATGCGGACGGTCAGTTGCACCTGCACCATCCCACCAACATCCCCCTGTGGCAAGCCGTGGGCGGCGGAGTTTGGGGGCTGCTGCTGGGGGCGGTCTTCCTGTCCCCTGTGGCGGGCGCGGCCGTCGGTGCCGGGGTCGGCGCGCTGGCCGGGCGCGAGCGGGGCGCCGGGATCGACCCGGCCTTCCTCGAACAGATCGGCGAGACCCTGCAACCCGGGGGCTCGGCGTTGTGTCTGTGGATCGACCATGTCGACGAGGCGGCATTGATGGACGCTGCAGCGAAACTGGGCACCGGCGGAACCGTGATCCGGTCGCCCCTGGGCACAAGCCAGGAGGCGCGATTGCAGGAAATGCTGGACCAGTCCCAGGCAGGTTGAGATCCCGGCTTTCCGGCTGCACCGCCTGCCGGCGGATGCTATAGCTCGGGCATGGCAAAACGCAGCGCACAGACGAAAGCCGCGAAAAGGCCCCGCACAGCGGCCGCGGCGCGCCCCCGGCGCGGCTTCAAGGGCTGGATCGGTCTGATCGTTCTGCGCAGCGTGACCGTTTTCGTGGCCGGGGCGACGGCGCTCATATTCCTCTACACCGTGGTCAACCCGCCCACCACGTGGACCATGTTCGGCGAGAAGCGCAGGCTGGGTGCGCTGGAACACGAATGGGTGGCGATGGAAAACATCGCACCGGTCATGGCCCGTTCGGCGGTGGCGGCCGAGGACGCGGATTTCTGCCTGCACTGGGGCTTCGACATGTTCGCGATCCGGGCCGCGATCGAAGCGGGCGGGGCACGCGGCGGCTCGACCATCACGCAGCAGGTGGTCAAGAACGTCTTCCTCTGGCAGGGGCGGTCCTGGCCGCGCAAGGCGCTGGAGGCGGTCATCACCCCGGCGGTCGAGGCGGTCTGGTCCAAGCGACGCATCCTCGAAGTTTATCTGAACGTGGCCGAGATGGGCGAGGGCGTGTTCGGGGTCAAAGCCGCCGCGCGGCACCATTTCGGCGTCGAGGCGTCGGAGCTGACCCCGCGCCAGGCGGCGCTGATCGCCGCGATCCTGCCCGCGCCCAAGCGGCGCTCGCCTGGCTCGCCGTCGCGCTTCGTCTCGAACCGGGCGGCGCAGATCATGGACGGGGCGGCCCTGATCCGCTCAGACGGGCGAGCCTCCTGTTTCGAGGATTGAATTCACGAGCGCGTGCGGGCATTCAAGTGAGAATCCCAGCAAGGAAAACGCCCGCCCATGAGTTCGGCCCGCCTGTTTCACGTTCCCCTCTCCCCGTTCTGCCGCAAGGTGCGCCTGTCTCTGGCCGAAAAGCGGATCGAGGTCGAATTGGTCGAGGAACGCTACTGGGAGGCGGACCCGGATTTCATTCGCCGCAACCCGGCGGCCAAGGTGCCGGTGATCCGGTTGGACGGGCGGATGATGGCCGAAAGCGCGGCGATCTGCGAATACATCGAAGAAACGCGGCCCGAGCTGCCCCTGATGCCCAAGACGCCCGAGGCGCGGTTCGAGGTACGCCGGCTGGTGGGTTGGTTCGACGACAAATTCCATAACGAAGTGACGTCGAAGCTGCTTTATGAACGGGTGAACAAGAAGGTGACGGGCGAGGGCTATCCCGACAGCCGCAACGTCAAGGCCGGGGCCAAGGCGATCAAGTATCATCTGGATTACATGGCCTGGCTGCTCGACCACCGGCGCTGGCTGGCCGGTGACGTGATGACACTGGCGGATTTTGCCGCCGCCGCGCATCTCTCGGCATTGGATTACATCTCGGACGTGGACTGGAACCGGCAGGCGGCGGTCAAGGACTGGTATGCCAAGATCAAGTCGCGCCCGGCCTTCCGCTCGATCTTGGCCGACCAGATCCCGGGTTTTCGCCCGCCGCCACATTATGCCGACCTGGATTTCTGAACGGCGGGCCGGGGAGCGGGGCTGTCTGCCCCCCGCCTTCGGCCCCTCCGAAAGTATTCTCCGCAAGAGGAAGTCATGGAGGGGTTGAAGCAGCGGCTGGTCGCGCGCGCGCTGGAAGAGGGGTTCGTGCAGGCCCGGGTCTGCCGGCCCTGGGACGTGCCCGAGGTGGCTGCGCGGCTGGAACGCTTCGTGGCCGAAGGCTATCACGGACAGATGGGCTGGCTGGCCGAGCGGCGGCACTGGCGCGGCGACCCGGCCGCGCTCTGGCCCGAGGCGCGGTCGGTCATCATGCTGGCCGAGAGCTATACGCCCGCGCATGATCCGCTCGAGGTGCTTGGTCGGCGCGACAGGGCCGCGATCTCGGTCTATGCGCAGAACCGCGATTACCACGACCTGGTCAAGAAGCGGCTCAAGCGGCTGGCGCGCTGGCTGATCGCCGAGGCGGGAGAAGAGCCCGCGGTGAAGGTCTTCGTCGACACCGCTCCGGTCCCGGAAAAACCGCTGGGCCAAGCGGCCGGTCTCGGCTGGCAGGGAAAGCATACGAACCTGGTGAGCCGGGACTGGGGGTCCTGGGCCTTCCTCGGGTCGATCTTCACCACAATGGACCTGCCCGCCGACTCGCCGGAGGCGGATCATTGCGGGTCCTGCCGCGCCTGTCTGGATGTCTGCCCGACCGATGCCTTCCCCGCGCCCTATCAACTCGATGCGCGGCGCTGCATTTCCTATCTGACGATTGAACACAAAGGTCCGGTCGATCCTGAGTTGCGCCCCCTGCTGGGTAACAGGATTTATGGCTGTGATGATTGTC
>DOIS01000273.1 GCA_003511785.1 Paracoccaceae bacterium | reverse complement strand
CAGCCTCACCCCGCGAATGAACTCGATGAAGCCCACGCAGAGATACTTGACGATCATCAGGTCCGATTGCCGACCCAGCGCCAGCACGATGCCCAGCGGCAGCGAGGCGGCGATGGCGACGACGCCGATGGTGATCGACAGCATGAAGCCGCCGAAGCTGCGGCTTTCGACGGGCTCGAGCCCGAAGCGTGCCACATCGGCGTAGGTCTGCCTGAGCGTGGCCTCGCTGGCCGAAACAAGGGCCTCGGCGCTCAGCGCCGCGTCCAGTGCTTCAAAATCCTCCAGCGGAATACCGAGGCCGTCCTGCCGATTGCTGGCCTGCAATGCCTCATACCCGTTCCGGGTCGTGACATGGTCCACCGTGTCGGGCAGGGCCGCGCGCAGGGCGGCGGCCGCCTCGCGTTGGGCCGGCAGGGTCTCGCGCACGCCGGGCAGAGCCTCGATCTGGCGCAGCAGTCCCTGCTGGTCGGACAGATCGCTCTGCACCAGGCCATAGTCCCGGCGCAGGTCGTCGAGGTGATTGCGCTCGTCCACGACCGCCACGAGGATGTCGCGATAGTTCTGCGTCTCGTCTGCAAGCGCGGCCTCGGCGAGGGCCAACTGTTCGGCGATCGAGGCCTCGACCTCGTCGATCTCGGCCAGGAGCGCCGCATTCCGGGTCTCCAAACGCGCGATGCTGTCGGTCAGCCGCGCCTCCTGTGCGTCCATGCGCATCCCGCCGATGGCGCGGTTGATCCCGTCATTGACTGCCCCCATGCCCCACATGAACCACAGCACCAGAACAAGCACCCCGGCAATCAGCGCGCTCAGCCCGCCGAGGCGAGCCGCGATGGCGCGGAAGGCGAGATAGGCCAGTGCGAAGCCCACAACCACCAGAACCGGGGTCCAGACAGCGCCGCCCCAGAGCAGCCAGGGGAAGATGACCGGATATAACGCGCTGAACCACAAGAGTTTGGCCGGGAACCGGTCCGAGAAGAGGACCGGCGCCAGGGCCACGCCCAAGAGGAGGAAGGCCAGGATCGGCCGCCAGTAGAGATCGGCCGGGTAGAAGCCGAACAGAAGCTGAATCCAGCGGTCGCGGATCACGCCCCAGCAGGCGCCCGAGAAATGCCCCTCGCGCCCGAGCTCGGCCAGGATTCCGCGGCACTCGTTGAGCGACCCCCCCACCCAGGTGGGCGAGAGGATCCAGGGCAGGATACCGGCCAGGATCTCGTAGATGAAGAACAGCGACAAGATGGTGAGGATCGCGTTGAACCAGTTGGAGAACAAGTTGGCCCGGGCCCAGCCCAAGGCGCCAACCGCCGAGCTGGGCGGTGCCGCCTGCGGCAGCATTTCGTCGCGCACATAGGCGACGGTTTCGGCGTGCGTGTCGCTCATGTCAGCGCTCCCTCAGCTTGACGGACTCGTTGTAGATGTTCATCACTGCCGAGATGCTCAGCGAGATGGTCAGATACACGAGCATCAGGAGCAGCACGCATTCCAGCTCGCGCCCGGTCTGGTTCATGGTGATGCCGCCCAGCGTGCCGGTGATGTCCATGTAGCCCACGGCGATGGCCAGCGACGAGTTCTTGGTCAGGTTCAGATATTGCGAGATCAGCGGCGGGATGATAACCCGCAGCGCCTGCGGCAGGATCACCAGCGACATGATCCGGTTGGGGCGCAGGCCCAGGGCCGCCGCCGCCTCGGTCTGGCCGCGCGAGATCGCCAGAATGCCCGCGCGCACGATTTCCGCCACGAAGGCGGCGGTGTAGAGCGACAGCGCCAGCCAGAGCGCGATCAGCGAGTTGCGCAGATGCGTGCCGCCCTGGAAGTTGAACCCCTTGAGTTCGGGATAGCCGAGGTAGAACCCCAGCGCGACCAGCGTGACCACCAGCGGCACCAGAATCAGCGACAATTGGATCGCCTTTACCGGCGGGCGTTTGCCCGTTGCGTCCTGCATCGCGTCTCCCAACCGCCCAACATCCGCCGCGGCCAGCGCGCCCAGCGCGATGACGAAGAGGATGAGCAGAAGGTCAAGGCTGATTTCGAAGCGGGCCGCGTCGATCAGGGTGACGCCGGCCAGTGCCTGAAACAGGTTATGCCAGATCGCCAGCGGCAGCAGGAACGCCACCAGCGTGGCCAACCCGCGCGCGGTGGTAGAGGTGCCGACCCCGGCGCTTTCCATGGTGCTGCGGGTCAGACGCGCGAGATAGACGCCGAGCCCGATCGCCACGAAGAAGAAGATCGTGGTCAGCGGCAGGCCCAGCCATGCGACCTGGTTCGGCCAGGAAAACGGGTCGAGCACGGCCATGTCGCCGAGACCCCTGGCAAACAGAGGCTCGGGGATATAGACTCCCCTATTGGTGACGGCCACGGTGTCGTTGAGCCACATCGAGGCTTCGGGACTGTCGCCCCGGAAGTCGCGCGGCGACGGCAGCGTCTCGATCAGGATCGCCATGATGAAGACGATCCACAGAAGCAGCGGCACGTTGCGGAACATCTCGACATAGATGGTCATCAGCCGCGCCACCAGCCAGTTGGTGGAAAGCCGCAGCACCCCGATGATGACCCCGAGGATCGTGGCCGCGAG
>DOIS01000274.1 GCA_003511785.1 Paracoccaceae bacterium | reverse complement strand
CGAACGGTCGGGTGTTGCCGATGCAACAGGCATCGTGCAAGTCCCGCGCAACACCCGATCGGCGCCCGTGCCCCTGCTTCTTTCGGGTTCGAAAATACCCCGACACTCCGCCCACCGCCCGGGCGCCCGGCCAGGCAGGCGCCTTTCAGGAATTGCGCATCAGCGAAAACGCCGCTGAGGCGCCCCAGCCCGCCGCGATGGCGATGACCAGCGACATCAGCCCGTAAAGCACCGGCTGCTCGCGCGACAGGGTGAAGAGCTGCCGCTCCAGCCCCACCTTGCGCACGTCCAGCCAGGCCTCGTAATGCGACACCACCTCCCCGTCGCGGGTCAGGAAGATGCGCACCGCGTAATCCCCCTCGGTCAGGTTGGCGGGCATGTCGATCGCCGTGCGAAACAGCGTATGCTCGTCCAGCGCCACCCCGCCTTCCAGCATCTGGTAGAGATCGGCCTCGCGCCGGATGCGGATCACCGCGTCTCGAAAGGCGTCGGCATCGGTGATCTCCGGCGGCGCGCCCACCGAGCGGATCGCGCGCTCGATGCTGATCCCGTGGCGCAGGTCCTCGACCTCGCTCAGCACCGTGTCCAGCGGCGCGGTGCTGGCCACCGCATAGAAGCTCGGCGCCGCGTCCACCTCGAGCGCGTCGGTGTTCACCCAGATGCCGAAGCGGTTCTCCTTGCGCCGCACCATCACCGGCCGGGACGGTCCGGCGACCGTGATGATCACCTCCAGCGGCGGATCGGTGCGGATCGGTTCCTCGCGCTTGACCGCGCCGAAGATCAGGATCTCCGAGCCGTCGAAATTCGTGGTGATCGAGACCTGCTCGCGCGAGAGGCCCAGCACCACGCTTTCGGCTTGCGCGGCGATGGCCCAGAGCGGCCAGAGCAGCAGCGAGAGGATCAGCGCGCCGCGCATCTCAATGCCCCCCCGCCGGGCCGAGGCTGTAGAGCTCCGCCGGCATCACCAGCAGGTCATAGGCCAGCTTGCCGCAGACCACGAGCACCAGCGCAGCCAGCAGGATGCGCAACTGTTCGGCCTTCATCTTGACGCCGATCCGGGTGCCGATCTGCGCGCCGATCACGCCGCCCACCAGGAGCAGCACCGCCAGCACCACGTCCACGGTATAGTTCGTGGTCGCGTGCAGCATGGTGGTAAAGCCGGTCACGAAGATGATCTGGAACAGCGATGTCCCCACCACGACCTTGGTCGGCATCCCGAGGATATAGATCATCGCGGGCACCATGATGAACCCGCCGCCCACGCCCATGATCGCTGCCAGCACGCCCACGCTGACCCCCACCAGCAGCGGCGGTATCACCGAGATGTAAAGCCCCGAGGTGCGGAACCGCATCTTGAAGGGCAGGGCATGAACCCAAGTGCGCTGCCGCCGGGCGACGGGCACCGCCCCGCCCGCGCGCCGCGACTTGCGCAGCGCCCGCAGGCTCTCGATGAACATCAGCCCGCCGACCACGCCCAGAAAGACCACGTAGCATAGCCGCACCAGCAGATCGACCTGCCCGAGGCTGCGCAGGTAGTTGAACACCAGCACCCCCAGCGCCGCCCCGACCAGGCCGCCGATCAGCAGCACCAGCCCCATTCGGAGGTCCACCGTCTTGCGCCTGAAATGCGCCAGCACGCCGGAAAAGGACGAGGCGACGATCTGGTTCGCCTCGGTCGCCACGGCCACGGCGGGCGGAATGCCGATGAAGAACAGCAGCGGCGTCATCAGGAACCCGCCGCCCACGCCGAACATGCCCGAGAGCACCCCCACCATGCCGCCCAGCCCCAGCAGCAGAAACGCGTTCACTGAGACTTCGGCGATTGGAAGGTAAATCTGCATGGGTATTTCTAGACCGGGCGTTTTCTGCGTTGCAACAGAATGTCGCCCGGTCCCGCTTCACATTTCGTGACGTAACGGCAGGCAGGCCGCAGGTGCGCCCCTCACCGCTCCTTCACATAGGGCGCGCCGCCCGCGCGCGGCGGGATCGCCTTGCCGACGAAGCCCGCGAGGATCACGACGGTCAGGATGTAGGGCAGGGCGTCCATCGCCTGCACCGGGATCACCACCCCGCCCAGGTCGATGTTCTGATAGCGCAACGCGACCGCCTGGAGAAACCCGAAGAGCAGACAGGCGCCCATCGCGTGCCAGGGCCGCCACTTGGCGAAGATCAGCGCCGCCAGCGCGATGAAGCCACGCCCGGCGGTCATGTCCTTGACGAACCCGGCCTGGAGTGCGGTGGCGAGATAAGCCCCCGCGATCCCGCAGAGCACGCCCGCGATGGCCACCGCCGCATAGCGCAGCCCGACGACCGAGACGCCCGCCGTGTCCACCGCCGCCGGGTTCTCGCCCACCGCGCGCAGGCGTAGGCCGAACCGCGTGCGGAACAACACCCACCAGGTCAAGGGCACCATGGCGAAGGCCACGTAAACCAGCACCGAATGCCCCGAGAGCAGTTCGGAATAGATCGGGCCGAGGACCGGCACCGGCTCCAGCGCCTCGGCGAAGGGCAGGGTGATCGGCTCGAACCGGCCCTGGCCGAACAGCGAAGGCGTGCGCCCGCCCTGGGAAAACCAGTCCTGCGCGATCAGCACGGTGAGACCGGCGGCCAGAAAATTGATCGCCACGCCCGAGATCAGCTGGTTGCCTCGGAAGGTGATCGAGGCCAGCCCGTGCAGCCCGCTCAACACCATGGAGGAGGCGATGCCCGCCAGCAGCCCCAGCCAGACCGAGCCGGTGACGGCGGCCACCGCGGCCGAGAAGAAGGCCGCGATCAGCATCTTGCCTTCCAGCCCGATGTCGAAGATGCCCGAGCGTTCCGAGTAGAGGCCGGCAAGGCAGGCCAGCAGGAGCGGCGTGGACAGGCGGATAGTGCTGTCGAGCACCTGGATCAGGGTCAGGAAATCCATCTCACGCCTCCGGTTCGTGCTGGGCCGAGCGCGGGTCGGGCTTGGGCGCGCCCTCTCCCGCATCGCGGCGCTTACGGCCGAACCGCATGAAGAGCTTCTCCAGCGGGATGCGCACCATGTTGTCGAGCGCGCCGGTGAACAGGATCACCAGCGCCTGGATCACCACGATCAGCTCGCGCGGGATCGAGGTCCAGAGCGCGAGCTCCGCCCCGCCCTGGTAGAGAAAGCCGAACAGGATCGCCGCCAGGAACACGCCGAACGGGTGCGAGCGTCCCATCAGCGCCACGGCGATGCCGATGAAGCCCGCACCTTCGGTGGCGTTGAGCACCAGCCGCTCGGCTTCGCCCATCACGTTGTTGGTGGCCATGAGGCCCGCCAGCGCGCCCGAGATCAGCATCGCCAGCATGGTGATGCGGAAGGGCGAGATTCCCGCGTATTTCGCGCCGGTCTCGGAATGGCCGTAGGCGCGGATCTCGTACCCCAGCCGGGTGCGCCAGATCAGCAGCCAGACCGCGACGCAGGCCCCCACCGCGAGGATCAGACTGACATTGGCGGGCGCGGCCTTGGAAAAGGCGATGCCCAGCGGCGCCAGCAACTCGTGCAACGTGGGCAGATGCACCGCCTCGGGAAAGCGCGCGCTGGCCGGGTCCATCGACCCCGCGGGCCGCATCACGTTGACCAGCATGTAGTTCAGCACGGCCGCCGCGATGAAGTTGAACATGATCGTGGTGATGACGATATGGCTGCCCCGCCGCGCCTGGAGATAGGCCGGCACAGCCGCCCAGGCCGCCCCGAAGAGCGCCGCCGCCCCCGCCGCGCCGATGAGCGCCAGCGACCAGTGCGGCCAGGGAATGTAGAGACAGGCCAGCGCCACACCCAGGCCCCCCAGCATCGCCTGCCCCTCGCCACCGATGTTGAACAGCCGCGCATGGAAGGCCACGGCGACCGCCAGCCCGGTGAACATGAAATTCGTGGCGTAATAGAGCGTGTAACCCCAGCCATAGGTGGACCCAAGCGCGCCTTGCACCATCAGCTTGACCGCTGCCCAAGGGTCCTCGCCGATCGCCAGGATCACCAGCGCCGAGAGCGCCGCGGCCAGGATCAGCGAAATGAGCGGGATCAGGACCACGTCGGCCCAGTGGGGCATTCTATCCATCGGGCCGCTCCCGATGGTCATA
>DOIS01000166.1 GCA_003511785.1 Paracoccaceae bacterium | reverse complement strand
CTGCCGGGGGCCGAGGCGCGGCGCATCGCGCTGGCGGTGGCGCGCACCAAGGACATCTCGCCGCGCACAGTGGACCGGATCGGGCTGGCGCTGGCCAGCCAACTGGACCTGCGCCCGGTGCCGGCCTTCGACGACGCGCCCGGCGCGCGGCTGGGGGCGATCCTCAACCAGTCGGCCGCCGCCACCCGCGACGACCTGCTCAGCGGGCTGGACGAGGCTGACCAGGACTTCGCGGCGGATGTGCGCCGGGCGATCTTCACCTTCGCGCATATCCCCGCGCGCATCGCGCCGCGCGACATCGCCCGCGTGGTGCGCGCCGTCGACCCCACCGACCTGGTGGCGGCCCTGGCCTGCGCCGTCGAGGGGGCGGACAAGGCGGCGGCGGAGTTCCTGATGGCCAATATCTCGGGCCGCATGGCCGACAGCCTGCGCGAGGAGGTGGCCGAGGCCGGCGCGGTCAAACCCGCCGATGGCGAGGCCGCCATGACCCGCATCGTCGGCACGATCCGTGGCCTGGTGGATGCGGGCGAGATCGCGCTGGTCCAGAAAGAGGAGGAAGGGGAAGAGGCGGCGCCGTGACCTGCCGCGCCCCGATCGCCGGCGGGAGACCGACGCAGGCTGGACGGCGCGGCGCGCCGATCACCACGGCCCGTGTCCTGCGCGGGCTGGAAGGCGTGGCGCCCGATCCTGCGGCCGGAGCGAAGCGAAGAGCATTGTTGGCGCCGGGTCAGAGATGCGGATGCCGTCACTGCGACTGGTCCCACGCCCGGACCACGCCGGCCCCCGACCCGGCGGCGGCACCGCCGCACACGGGCGGCTCACGCCTCCGCGTCTGCCTCGGCATCGATCCCGGCGCCGGGCGGCGGCCAGGCCTTCCAGCGGCGGTGAATCCAGAACCACTGCTCCATGTGCCGGCGCACCATGACCTCGAGATCGTCATTGAGCTGCTGCATCATGGTTTCGGGATCGCTCGGCGGGATCGGCGCGTGCACCTCGACCTCGAAGTTCAGCCCGTCGGGCTGGCGTACACCATAGACCGGGACCATCAGCGCGTCGTATTTCAGCGCAAGCTCGGCCATCACAAGCGAGGTATGCGCGGTCTGCCCGAAGAACCTCAGCGGGGCACCGTGGTTCACATGCAGATCGGCGACTACAGCCAGCAGCCCGCCGCCGCGCAGGTGGCGCACCATCGCCGCCATCGCGCGCTTGTCCCGGCGCTTGCCCTGCGCGAAGAGCTTGCCGCCCCGCGCCTGCATCGCGGCCACGTAATCGGCGTTGAAGCGCGGGTTGGCCATGGGGCGATAAAGCGCGCCGAAATCACAGCCGCGCGCTAACAGATTGACCCGGATCGCGTCGTAGTTTCCGAAATGGCCCGAGACGGCAATGATCGGCCGGTTCGCCTCTCGCGCCGCTTCCAGCGCGGCGAACCCCGGGCCTGTCAGCGGGGCGCGCCGCGCGCGCGCCTCGAACTCGGCCCCCGAGAACAGCTCCATCATGTAGCGCCCGGCATTGTCCGGCACCAAACGGCACAGCCGCGCCACCTCGGCCTGCGACAGTTCGGGACAGGCCAGCGCGAGATTGGCGCGCACCCGGCGGTCGAACCCCGCCAGCCGCGCCAGCCGGCTGGCCGTGGCCCCCATGGCGGGAATGCGCCGCTCGTAGGGCAACAGGCGAAAGCCGCCGATCGCGGCGCGGATGGCCAGGTTCGACAGGACGTAGCCCGCGCGCCGCGCAGGCCCGATCTGGGAAGGCTCGAGGGGCATTCTGGGTTCGTGGGCTCAGCGTCGGGTTTCGCGGTGCCAGACATAAAGCCCCGCCCCCGCGATCACAAGCGCGCCCGCGACGGTCCAGATGTCGGGGATCTCGGCGAAGAAGATCAGCCCCCAGAGCGTGGCGAAAACCAGCCCGGTATAGGCATAGGGCGCCAGCATCGCCGCCTCGCCCTGGCTCAGCGCACGGATCAGCGACAGCTGCCCCAGCGTGCCGAACCCCGCCACCATCACCACCAGGAGCCAGGTCTGCCCGCCCTCGATGGGCGACCACTGGAACGGCACCAGCGCGCTCAGGATCACCGTGCCCACCAGCCCGGTATAGAACAGCGAGGTCCAGGGGTCCTCGTCGCGCCCCACCCGGCGCGTGAGCAGGTTGTAGGCCGAGTAGCAGACAGCCGCGCCCAGCGGAAACAGCGCGTCCAGCGTGAACACGGCCGAGCCGGGCCGGATGATGATGAGCGCGCCGCAGAGCGCCACCGCGATGCCCAGCAGCCGACGCGGGCCCAGCGGCTCGCCCAGAAACAGCGCCGCGTCCAGCGTGATGAGCACCGGATTGACCGCCATCAGCGCGGCGGCGTCCGAGATCGGGATGCGCGACAGCCCGGTGAAGAAGAAGCCCGTGGCGCACATCAGCAGGATCGAACGCAGCACTTGCAACAGCGGATAGCGCGTGCGCATCGCCGCCGCCAGGCGCGGGGCCACCAGCACCACGACCACCACCATCTGCCCGAGATAGCGCACCCAGAGCGAGGGCACCACGCCGATGCGCGGGGCCAGCGCCTTGACCGAGGCGTCCATGATGGAGAAGCACAGGATCGCGCCGATCATCAGCAGGATCGCCCGGTTGGGCGTGGCGGTCAGGGCGGGGGCGGTCATGCGGAAGGGCTGGGCTGGCTCATGCCCCGTGATAGGCGGCTTGGCGCGGGGTGTCCATCGCCGGCGGCTCGGTCCGGGCCGCAGCGCCGCCCTGCCCCCTCGGCCCGTGTCAGCCGTCGCCCTCCGGCACGAGAACCGCCGCGGCCAGGATGCGCCCAGGCCCCGGCGCCTGGATCAGCACCACGGCGGGGCGGTCGCCCTCCAGCGGCGCGACCGTCTCCAGCACCCCCTGCCCGTCCCATCGCCCGAGCCGCGCCCAGTCCTCGACCACGTTATGCGACACCATGGTGCGCCCGGCATTCTCGCCCCGGGTCACATGCGCCGCGCGCTTCGGCGCATAGCGCAGCAGATGCACATCGAACGGGCCGCCCGCGACCCCGCGCGCTTCCGTGGCCCGCGCCCGGATGCGCAGCCCGCCGTCATCGCGCGTCAACTCCAGCGACACTGCCTGCGGGGCCGCCCGTGCCGCGTCCATCGCCCGCGCCAGGACCGAGACGTCGGCGCCGGCCACGTGCGCCACCCCGTTCACGATCATTTGCGGCGTGTGAACCATCCGCCGCCCCGCCACGCGGGCATAGCCGCGCTGGCGCTCGGCATGGGCCGGGTCGGCGAACGGGTCGGCCCAGCCGATGTAATCCCAGTAATCCACATGCAGCGACAGCGCGATCACGTCGTCGCGCGCCACCAGGTCGGGCATCACCGCCTCGGCCCGCGGGCAGGAGGAACAGCCTTGCGAGGTGAAGAGCTCGACCACCACCGCCCGCTGCTCGGCGACAAGCGAAGCGGGCCAGAGCAGCCAGAGAAGGAACGAGATCAGCGAGAGGCGCATGAACGGACCGGAGGAGAACGGAGACCTGCCCTGTCTAGTCGTCGATCCCCGAAACAACCAATCACCCTTTGTTGAGAGCCCGGATGCCGCAACGGCAGGCCGTGGCATACGATGGTATACGAAATTGCCGCACCCCAGGGAATCTCTATTGAACGCGCATCCAAGCTGGTGCAGATAGCGGCCAGCGAACTCCCTCATACATGCATCCGAGGAGGCCAACATGCCCATCAAGACCGGACAGGACAGCGCCAAGACGCGCCGCACGCTTGACGTGAACGGCCAGTCCATCGTCTATTACTCGATCCCCGCCGCCGAAGAGGCGGGGCTGGGCGACTTCTCGAAACTGCCCGCCGCGCTCAAGGTGGTGCTGGAGAACATGCTGCGCTTCGAGGATGACGGGTTCTCGGTCTCGGTCGACGACATCAAGGCGTTCTCGGACTGGGCCGACAAGGGCGGCAAGAACCCGCGCGAGATCGCCTATCGCCCGGCCCGCGTGCTGATGCAGGACTTCACCGGCGTGCCGGCGGTGGTGGACCTCGCCGCGATGCGCGACGGGATCAAGAACCTGGGCGGCGACGCGCAGAAGATCAACCCGCTCAACCCGGTGGACCTGGTCATCGACCACTCGGTGATGATCGACGAGTTCGGCAATCCGCGCGCCTTCCAGATGAACGTGGACCGCGAGTACGAGCGCAACATGGAACGCTATGTCTTCCTCAAGTGGGGCCAGAAGGCGTTCGACAATTTCCGCGTGGTCCCGCCGGGCACCGGCATCTGCCACCAGGTGAACCTGGAATACCTGGCCAAGGCGGTCTGGACCGACACCGACCAGAACGGCGAAACCGTGGCCTACCCGGACACGCTGGTTGGCACCGACAGCCACACCACCATGGTCAACGGCCTGGCCGTGCTGGGCTGGGGCGTGGGCGGGATCGAGGCCGAGGCCGCGATGCTGGGCCAGCCGATCTCGATGCTGATCCCCGAGGTCGTGGGCTTCGAGCTGACCGGCGCCATGGTCGAGGGCACCACCGGCACCGACCTGGTTCTGAAGGTCGTGGAAATGCTGCGCGAGAAGGGCGTGGTGGGCAAGTTCGTTGAATTCTACGGTTCCGGCCTCGACAACCTGCCGCTCGCGGACCGCGCCACGATTGCCAACATGGCGCCCGAATACGGCGCCACCTGCGGCTTCTTCCCGATCGACGACGAGACCCTGCGCTATCTGCGCAACACCGGCCGCGACGAGGACACCGTGGCGCTGGTCGAGGCCTATGCCAAGGAGAACGGCTTCTGGCGCGGGGCGGATTACGCGCCGGTCTATACCGACACGCTGTCGCTCGACATGGGCACTGTCGTGCCCGCGATCTCCGGCCCCAAGCGTCCGCAGGATTACATCTCGCTGGACAAGGCAGCCGGTGAGTTCGCCAAGTTCGTCAAGGGCCAGCGCGAGGGCAAGGACGCCAGCGAGAAAGCCGAGGTGCGCTGGGAAGGCGAAGGCGGCGTGCCCGAGCCGGTGGACATCCCCGGCGACGAGGGGCATCACCAGCGCGGCTTCGTCGAGACCGAGGACGGCCATTACCAGCTGCATGACGGCTCGATCGTGATCGCCTCGATCACGTCCTGCACCAACACCTCGAACCCCTATGTGATGATCGGCGCCGGTCTCGTGGCCCGCAAGGCGCGCGAGCTGGGGCTGAACCGCAAGCCCTGGGTCAAGACCTCGCTGGCGCCGGGGAGCCAGGTCGTCTCGCACTATCTCGAAGCCGCCGGGCTCCAGGACGATCTGGACGCCATCGGCTTCAACCTGGTGGGCTATGGCTGCACCACCTGCATCGGCAACTCCGGCCCGCTGGCGCCCGAGATCTCCAAGACGATCAATGACGCCGACCTGATCGCCACCTCGGTGCTGTCGGGCAACCGCAACTTCGAGGGCCGGATCAGCCCCGACGTGCGCGCCAACTACCTCGCCTCGCCGCCGCTGGTGGTGGCCTATGCGCTGGTGGGCGACATGAACGTCGACATCGCCACCCAGCCCCTGGGCGAGGACAAGGACGGCAACCCGGTCTACCTGAAGGACATCTGGCCCAGCCAGAAGGAGATCGCCGAGCTGGTCGAGAAAACCGTCACCCGCGAGGCGTTCCAGGACAAGTATGCCGACGTGTTCAAGGGCGACGAGAAATGGCAGGGCGTCGAGGTCACCGACAGCGAGACCTATGACTGGCCGCCGACCTCGACCTATATCCAGAACCCGCCCTATTTCCAGGGCATGAGCTCGGAGCCGGGCACCATCTCGAACATCGAGGGCGCCAAGCCGCTCCTGATCCTGGGCGACATGGTGACGACCGACCACATCTCGCCTGCGGGCTCGTTTGCCACCACCTCGCCGGCCGGGAAATACCTGCTCGAGCGCCAGGTGGAGCCGCGCGAGTTCAACTCCTACGGCTCGCGCCGGGGCAATCACGAGATCATGATGCGCGGCACCTTCGCCAATATCCGCATCCGCAACGAGATGCTGGACGGGGTCGAAGGCGGCTATACCAAGGGCCCCGATGGCGCGCAGACCAGCGTCTACGAGGCGTCGATGGCCTATCAGGAGGCCGGCACGCCTCTGGTGGTGATCGGCGGCGAACAGTATGGCGCGGGTTCCTCGCGCGACTGGGCGGCCAAGGGCACCGCGCTGCTGGGCGTCAAGGCGGTGATCGCCGAGAGCTTCGAGCGCATCCACCGCTCGAACCTGGTGGGCATGGGGGTGATCCCCTTCGAGTTCACCGGCGGCGACAGCCGCAAGACGCTGAACCTGACGGGCGAGGAAACCTTCTCGATCTCGGGCCTCGACAAGGTCACGCCGCTGGCGCAGGTGCCCTGCACCATCACCTACGGCGACGGCACGACGAAGGAGATCACCCTCCAGTGCCGGATCGACACCGCGCCCGAGAAGGAATATGTCGAGCATGGCGGCGTGCTGCACTACGTGCTGCGCAACCTCGCCAAATCGGCCTGAGAACCGACAGAATTGCAAAGCCTCGAACGGCGCCCCCCGGGGCGCCGTTTCGCTTTGGCGCAGGTCGGCTGTGCGCCGGGCGCGGGTTGCGTGGGCGGGGTGTCCCGGTGACACTCGCCGAATGACCGAGCCCGAGATCACCGGCTATCACGCCCATGTCTATTTCGACGCGGAAAGCGTCGGACAGGCCCGCGCCCTTTGCGAGGCCGCCCGCGACCGCTTCGGCGTCGAGATGGGGCGGGTGCATGAAAAGCCCGTCGGCCCGCATCCCATGTGGTCCTGCCAACTGGCCGCAACGTCTGCGCAGTTCGCCGACCTCCTGCCCTGGCTCGCACTCAACCGCGCCGGGTTGATCGTCTTCGCCCATCCCGAGACCGGCGATCCGCTGGCCGACCACCGCGACCACGGCATCTGGCTGGGCACGGGGCTGGAGCTGGACCTGTCGATACTCGGGTGAGGCCGTGCCCGATCTGGACAGGACAGGCCCAGCATGTCAGGCTTGGCGCATGGTATATCGCGTTCATAACCCCGTCGCCCGGCGCGGCAACCGAATTACGCTCCCGGCCTGAGACGCCGGGCCGGGTCGCCGCATCCTTGAACGCCACCGGGCGCAGCGCGCCGAACACGGGTTATCGCCATGCCCTCCCCTCCGACACTGCACATGCTCTGCGGCAAGATCGCCGCCTGGAAATCCACCCTCGCCGCGCGGCTCGCCCGCGCCCCCGGCACCGTGTTGATCTGCGAGGATGACTGGCTCGGCACGCTCTACGGTGACGAGATGGCCACAGGCGCGGACTACCTGCGCTGCGCCGACAAGCTGCGCGCGATCATGGGGCCGCATATCGACGCCCTGCTGGGTGCGGGGGTGTCGGTCGTTCTCGATGCGCCCGCGAACACGCGCTCGCAGCGCGCTTGGCTGCGCCACCGCCTGACCGCGACGCAGGCCGCCCATCGGCTGCATGTGCTGGACACCCCCGATGCGGTGTGCCTGCAACGGCTGCGCGCGCAACGCGGGCGGAGACCACCCCTTTGCCGTGACCGAAGCGCAGTTCCACCGTTTCTCGGCGCATTTCAGCCCGCCTGCCCCGGACGAAGGGTTCACGCTGGTGCACCATCCGGTCGATGGCTGACGCCGGGCGCGACGGTCGCTACCCCCCCGACTGGATGCGCTCCATCTCGGGGCGCAGCCGCTGCTCCAGGATGCGCTGCGTCACGGGCCCGGCGATGCGGGTGACGATGCGGCCCTCGCCGTCGATCAGGAAGGTCTCGGGCGTGCCATAGACGCCCCATTCCAGCCCCATCCGCCCCTCGCGGTCGGCGGCCATGGCGTCATAGGGGTTGCCCAGCTCGGCCAGGAACGCCCGCGCGTTGCGCGGCTTGTCCTTGTAGTTCACCCCGTAAAGCGGGATGCCCTCGGCGGCCAGCGCCTCCAGCGTCGGGTGCTCGACCCGGCAGGGCGCGCACCAGGACGCCCAGAAATTCACCAGCTTCATCTCGCCGTCGCGCAGTGGCGCGGTGGTGAAGGCCGGCGCCCCCTCCATGGGCACGGCGGTCACCTCGGGCGCGGGCTTGCCGGCCAACGCGGTGGGCAGCTCGTCGGGGTTCTCGCGCTGCATCCCGAAATAGAACATCGCCGCCAGGCCGAGGAAGATCACCGGCGGCAGCAGCATCATCGGCGAGAGCCGGCGCTTACCCTCCATGGCGCCGCCCCTCGATCTCGTCCAGCTCGGTCCGCGCCCGGCGCGCGGCGCGCAGGCTCACCGCCACCAGCAGCACCAGAAGCACCAGCGAGACGGCATAGGCCGACAGCACGGCGTCGGCGTATTTCCCAAGATCCGGCATGATTTACCCCAGTCTTTCGCGCGCCAGCAGCGTCTTGGCCCGGCGGCGGCGGATTTCGGTTCCGGTGCGCAGGAAGACCAGCGCGATGAACAAGAGCACGAACCCCGCGATCGAGACCAGCAGCGGGAAATAGAACACGTCCGCCACGTTCTCCTCCTTGTCGAGGCTGAGCGAGGCGCCCTGGTGCAGCCCCTGGTTCCAGAAGTTGACCGCATAGCGCGACAGGAGCGCAAAGACCGACCCCACCAGGCACAGGACCGAGGTCAGATCGGCCGCCGTGTCGGGGTTGTCGATCGCCTCCCAGAGCGCCACATAGCCCAGGTAGAACAGGAACAGGATCAAAAACGAGGTCAGCCGCGGGTCCCAGGCCCACCAGGTGCCCCACATGGGCTGGCCCCAGATCGCCCCGGTGGCCAGCGCGATCAGCGTCATTACGATGCCCACGAGGGCCGCGGCCTTGGCGGCCAGCGCGCTGACGTGATGCCGCCGGACCAGCCAGACCAGCGAGGTGACCAGCATCATCAGCCAGATGTTGATCGCCATCAGCGCCGAGGGCACGTGCAGGTAGATGATCTTCACGGTCGAGCCCTGGCGGAAATCGTCGGGGGTGAAGAAGAACCCCCAGACCAGCCCCACCACCAGGCAGACCAGCGCGGTGATCCAGAAGAACGGCAGGCTGCGTTCGGTTGTGCGCAGGAATTTCACCGGGTTGGCATATTCCCACAGGGCATTCATGTTCATCGGTCTTGTTGTCCTCGCCATCCCCAATTCCGAACCCAATGTCAGGCGCGCGCGCCCCGCCTTGATCTGCCTTAAACGCCCCGCGATTTCCAGCCCTTGCCGTTCACAACCGCGCAGGCGTCGCTGCGGCAGCCCGAAGCGCGCGGTCGGAGAAACCACGCCCGCCCCCTGCTTCTTCTCTTTTCTTTTCCAAATATCTCCCCCCGGAGGGTCGGCGTCGCGCAGCGACGCCGAAGGCCCGGCCCGACCCGCGCGCCTCAGCGCAAATTGATGCGCAGCACCGCCGCGCTGGCAAAGGGCAAGAGCGCCACGACCCCGGCGGTGATCCCCGCCAGCATCAGAAGCGGCGTCGCCGTCTCCATGCCCACCGCGCCGCGCCGCGCCACCTCGGCCCCGAAGATCAGCGTCGGCACGCAGAGCGGCAGCACCAGCAGCGACAGCAGGAGCCCGCCGCGCTTCAGCCCCACGGTCAGCGCCGCGCCGAAGGTGCCGATCACCGACAGCGCCGGCGTGCCGAGGATCAGTGAGACCAAGAGCCACTGATAACCCGGCCCCGGCAGGCTCAGCAGCACCCCCAGCACCGGCGCGGCCAGCACCAGCGGCAGCCCGGTGGTGATCCAATGGGCAAGCGCCTTGATCGTCACCACCGCCTCCAGCGGCAGGGGCGCCGTGGCCAGCAGGTTGAGCGAGCCGTCCTCCCAGTCGAGCACGAGCAGCCGGTCGAGGGACAGCAGGCACGCCAGGAGCGCGCCCAGCCACAGCACCCCCGGCGCGATGGTGGCCAGAAGCTGCGATTGCGGCCCGACGCTGAACGGCACCATCACCGTGACGATCAGGAAAAACGCCAGGCCCAGGCCGAAGCCGCCCCCGGCGCGGAAGGCCAGTTTCAGGTCGCGCGACAGCAATGCGATCAAAAGAAGCTCTCCTCGTCCGAGCCCACGGGCTGTGGCCGAGCGCGGAACGGCGTGAGGTCCAACACCTCGCCCTCGAGCCCCAGGTCGATATGGGTGGCGATCAGCGCCGATCCCCCCTGCCGCAGATGCGCGCGCACCGCGTCGGCGAACATGCCCACCGCGTCGCGGTCGAGCGAGACGGTGGGTTCGTCCAGCACCCAGACGGGCCGCCCCGTGACCACCAGCCGCGACAGCCCCAACCGGCGTTTCTGCCCGGCGCTGAGCGCGCCCGCCGGGCGGTGGGCCAGCGGCTCGAGCGCATAGGCCGAAAGCGCCGCGTCGATCCCGCCCGCGCCGAAGACGCTGGCCCAGAAGGCAAGGTTCTCGGTCACGGTCAGCGTGGGCTTGATCCCGTCGGAATGCCCGGCATAGGCGATGGTGTCCTCGACCCCCGCGACCCGGCCCGCAAGCGGCGGCTGCAAGCCTGCCACCGCGCGCAGGAGCGTGGTCTTGCCGATGCCGTTGGGGCCACGCAGGATGATGGCGCGGCCCGCCGGCAGGGTGAAGATGACTCCGTCCAGCACGGGAATGCCGCCTCGGGTCACGGTCAGGTCGGTGACGGTCAGATCCATGGGGGCGGCTTAGCGCACCGGGCGGCCGGGCGGAAGGCCGGAAATGCCGGTGTCGGAAGATGGGGGGGCGCTGCCCCCCGCCCCTGCGGGACTCCCCCCGGAGGTATTTGTCAAAGAGAGGAAGCCCGGGTGTGGGCGCG
>DOIS01000219.1:2621-2800 GCA_003511785.1 Paracoccaceae bacterium | reverse complement strand
TCGCGGGCCCCGAGGGTGCCGAGAAGGCGAAAGGCCACTCAGCGGGCCGCTCCGTGGCTCTCAGGTGTATGTGCAATGAACAGCGTAGCGATCACGTCGAAGCCCAAAAAATCCTCGAAGCGATAGGCGGCTTCGACAGCACAGCCGCCACGGTGGCCAACTTCACGCGCTGCGTCCAC
>DOIS01000219.1:0-2289 GCA_003511785.1 Paracoccaceae bacterium | reverse complement strand
TGCGTCCACACGGTCACCGGCAGGACAGCCGCGCTGCGCCTGACCTCGCGCGGATCGTCCTGCCGCTGTCCGAGAGCTGGGATGCGGCGACGCGGACCCTGACGCTGAGCGAGCCGGTGAGCTTCGGCGCGGGCACGCATTATGTGGCATTGCGCGCCCCGGGAGGCGGCGTCTCCGGGCCCTGGCCGGTCAGCCCCGGCGCCACGCCGCAGGAGGTGGTTCTGTCCGAGGCCCCCGACATCACCCCCTATACCGGCACCGAGCGGGAACGCACTCATGTGGCCTTCGGCGAGGCCGAGACCTACGCCACCATGGCCAAGGTGCTGACCGTGCGCCCGCGCAGCGAATACGAGGTCGAGATAACCGACCCCACGCCCATGTGGACCCTCGACCCCAACGCAATGTGGAGCTCCTGACCATGACCACGTCCCTGCCGCCATCGTCCGATTTCACCGCATCGACCGTCACCGAAGGAGGCTTCAAGGCCGCGATCACCGCCTCCCGGGCCTTTCTCGCAGGCCTGCTGGGCACCGACGGCAAGGTCGCCACCGCGCTGCGCACGCTGGGCGCGCTCGGATCCCACCACCTGGCCAAGAGCGGCGCCTACACCGTCTCGCTCGACGATCGGGGTGCCGTCATCGACATGACCGGCACCTGGTCGCTGGGCCTGCCGGCAGTGGAGGCCGCCGAGGCCGGGTTCAGCGTGGCGCTGCGCAACGGCGGGACCGGCACCGTGACCCTGACACCGGCGGGCTCCGATCAGATCGAGGGGGCCGGCAGCCTGGCCTTCGGCCCTGGCCGCAGCGCCGTCCTGATCTGCACCGGCACCGCCTGGATGCTGGCCGAACCGCGCCGCCAGTCAGGCCCCGCCGATGCCTCCCCGGGCCGACTGCTCAGCGTCGGTGCTTCCGCCACGGTCCTGAGCGCCAGCCCGGCCCTGCGCGCCAGTGTCGGCGGCAGCGCCAACGTGCTGTCCCTGACCACCGGCGCCGCGTTATCCGCGCTCCCGACCGGGCTGCTGCTGCGGTTCCGGGCCACGGCCCTGAACACGGGCGCGACCACGATCGACGTTGACGGGCTGGGCGCGGTCGCCTGCAAGACCGTCACCGGGGCCGCCCTGCCGGCCGGCTACATTCGGACGGATGTCGACACCTGGGCGGCGTATGACGGCACAAGCTGGGTGCTGGACCGGGCGCCCGAGCGCGGTGTGCTGGTCAACGGCCGCTTCACGCGGCTGGCGGACGGCACCCTGATCTGCAGTCACGAGATGGAGCTGCCCTTCGCCACCGCCGCCAGTTGCGAGGGCACCTGGATCTACCCCGCGATGTTCGCGACGGGCAGCAACCCCATCACCACCGGGGCGACCTCGGGCGTCGGGACCGACCCGTCCACGCACACCAGCAATGCCACGCCCGGCGCGGCGGGGATATGTCCGGGCGTTGCCATGGGCGCCGGCGGCACGGAATCGATCCAGGTCGCCGTGTTCCGGCAGAACAACGAGACCAATTTCCAAGTCGGCGACCGGGTCCGGGTCACGCTGACCGCGCACGGCGACTGGTATTGAGAGGAGAGCGCCATGCAGATCACCTACATCCCCCAGAGCCGCTTCGACAGCTGCGAGGTCTCGGCCGATGGGGACATCCTGACCATCGGCGGCGCGCGCTACGATTTCTCGCCGCTCCCCGAGGGGGCCACGCTGCCGCGTGAGGCCGTCGCCTGCAAATGGCTGGTCTCGGACGTCGAGCGGATCGACGGCGAGATCCACCTGACCCTGATCCGGCCGGTAGGCCCGCAGACGGAGGACCCCGCATGACGATCGACTTCAACCTGGTTGTGACCGCCGAGGACAAGGCGGCTGCGGCGCTCGACGAGGCCAAGGCCACTGCGCGCCGCGACCTTATCGCTGCCCTCGACGCCGCCGCAGCGGCGCTCACCGGGCCGGTCCCCCTGGCCGAGCAGCTCTCCTGGACGACGAAGGCCGCCGCCGCGCGGGCGCATCTCGCGGGCGCGGCCGATGCCGCGCAGAGCGCCATGCTGGCCGCCGAGGCGGCGCGGACCGGAGAAGACGTGGACACGCTCGCGCAGGCCATCCTCGCCAACGCGACCGCCTATCGCCACGCGGCGGCCGTCATGGCCGGGCTGCGGCGGAAGTACAGCGCGCAAATCCAAGCCGCCACCATGCCCGCGCAAGTGACCGAGGCCATCGTCGAGCTGCGCAGCGAGCTGTCCCGGATGGCGAGATGACGCGCCGTTTCCGAGCGCACGTCGCGGATGCACATGCGCCGTTTT